>NZ_JBSHMJ010000007.1:73316-128718 GCF_053645265.1 Dietzia sp. NPDC055343
CGCTCAACGCCTGCTCAGAGCACATCCTGTTCGGCGTAGCGGCCACCGGCGTACATGCGGGCCAACACCGCGAACAGTCCTACGCCGAACACCGCCAGCGAACCGTACAGCACCCCGTTCGCCATGGAATCCGACTCCGCCCGCGCGGTCATCGCGATCCCCACGTCGATCGCCACCAGCAGAGCCAGAGTGAGTACCGCGATCAGCCACAGGTCCTCCCGGATCAACCGCTCGAACCTACGCAGTCGTGGGCCGGATGTGATCCACCAGTCCCGATTGGGCGCGTTGATGGCCTGCGGCCAACGCAGCACCAGTCGGGCCAGGGACGGCAGCGGGATCACGCACAGCAAGGGGATCAACACCGAGAACGCGAGCGCGCCGTTTTTGCTGGACCAGCCGTCTGCCCGGCCGGAGCCGTCGAAGTGGGTGGGGATCCGGTCGGGCAGGACCATGAACTGCCAGATCACCACCGCCAGCCAGACCGCCACCGCGACGATCGCCAGCACACGGATCCATGGTGCAGTGGGCTCACGCGGCAGGTCGCGGGCGTCGTCGAGCGGCGAACTCGTCGTCGTCATATGTCGGACCCCTCGGGCACAGTCTTCGCCATGATCAGTACGCGCGCGGTACCTACTTCACCACCCGCACGTGCGACGCGGCCTTGCGGGCGCGCTCGCGGGCGGTCTCGATGTTCTCAGCGGTGGCAACTGCCACGCCCATGCGGCGGAACTCGCTGGTCGAGGGCTTGCCGAACAGGCGGAGGTCAGCTTCCGGCACTGCCATCGCCGCGGCCACGCCCGTGAAGCCCACCCCCTCGGCGTCCATCCCGCCGTATATCACCGCGGACGCGCCCGGGCTGGACATGGTCGTGACGACCGGCAGGCCCAGCACCGCGCGGGCGTGCATCTCGAACTCGCTGAGCACCTGGCTGCGTAGCGTCACCAGACCCGTGTCGTGGGGGCGCGGGCTGACCTCGGAGAAGTACACGTCGACGCCCTTGACGAAGAGCTCGACACCGAACACGCCGACCCCGCCGAGCGCGCCCGTGATCCGCGCCGCGACCGAGCGCGCCGAGTCGTAGGCGTCCTGCGTCATGGCCTGCGGCTGCCACGATTCCACGTAGTCCCCACGCTCTTGGGTGTGGCCGATCGGCTCGCAGAAATCGGTGCGGATCCGGCCGGTCTCTGGGTCCACGCTGCGGACGGTGAGCAGGGTGATCTCGTACTCGAAGTCGACGAACGACTCCACGATCACGCGCGCCCCCGCGACGCGGGCGCCGGACTGCGCGTAGTTCCATGCCGCCTCAACGTCGTCGGGACCGTCGAGGGAAGACTGTCCCTTGCCCGACGACGACATTGTTGGCTTCACCAGGCACGGATACCCGGTCGTGTCGCAGGCCTCGCGTAGCTCCTCGAGCGACGAGGCGAAGGCGTACCGACTGGTGGGCAGGCCCAGCTCCTCGGCGGCGAGGCGGCGGATGCCCTCGCGGTCCATGGTCAGCCTGACCGCCCGCGCGGTGGGCACGACTCGCGCCAGACCTTCGCGCTCGATCTCCTCGAGTGCGGTGGTGGCGATGGCCTCGATCTCGGGCAGGATCACCTGAGGCCGCTCCAGCTCCACGACCCGGCGAACCTCGTCGGCGTTCGTCATGTCGATGGTGTGCGAGCGGTGTGCGACCTGGTGGGCGGGCGCACCGTCATAGCGGTCCACGGCGATCACCTCCACGCCCAAGCGCTGGAGTGCGATCGCCACCTCCTTGCCCAACTCGCCGGAGCCGAGCAGCATCACGCGTGTGGCCTCCGGTGCGCCGGGGGTGCCGAAGCGGTCCGTGACGGGCGGAGCCAGGGGATCATGCGCGCTGGTCATGGCACACAGGCTAGTAGATGACAGCAGACGACCCCGGCCGGTCCACCCGCCTGTGGCGAGGGCCTCCCGGGGCCGTCTGGTTTGCGATGGTGCTGAGGGCTGGCCGATTACTCGGCGGGCTCCTCGGCCGGGGGCTCCTCGGTGTCGGCGTCGTCGCCGGCACTGGCTGAGGCCAGCGAGCCGAGGGCCGTGACGCCGGTCTCGACACTGCCGCCCGAGACGGAGCCAGCCTGGATCGATCCGCCCGGAACAATTTCGTTGATCTGGTCCGCGACGACCTGCTTGTCGATGCCGTTGTAGGTCTCTCGGTCGCCGCTCCCCTCAGGCAGACACACCACCACGGCGAGCGCGGACGTCTCCGGCGAGGGGGGCGTCCAGGAGACTTGGTCGCCTGAATCGACGGTGATGCTCTCGCCGCCCAAGCCCAGTGCGAACCCGGCCACGAATCCCGCCACGTCGCCGCCCTCGGCCGGATTGGGATCCGCCCTCACTATCGGCTCGCCCTCGGCGTTCCCACCGAAGAGCGAGACGTCGCCGCCCTCTTCGAGAGCGTCCATCAGAGCGAGGGCCGCTAAGGCGTCGTCGGGGTCGTAGTCGGTGTCGATGTCGTTTTCCAGCACCGTCGAGTACGGCGCGGTGAAACCGAGGCACTCCTGCGCGCCATCGGTCTCATTGACGTACGTGATGGCAGGGCCGCCCTCGGCGTTCGGCGTCACGGCAACCGGGCCGTTGAGCGCTTCAGCGGCGGTCTCGAGGTCACCGGCGACGTCTCCGAGGCCAAGTGAGCTGCTACCGAGTGAGCCGGTCGCACCCTGATCGTCGTCTTGCGCGGCAGCGACGCCGGCCCCGGCGAGAGTGGTTCCGGCGGCCAACGCCAGCGCAGAAGCGCCGGCAGCGAATCCTTTGAGACAAGACATTGAAACTCCTTGCGTGGGGAAAACTCCGCGCAAACCTGATGGACGCGTTGACGTCTCAGTGAATGCCGTGGCCCACGGTGGTGGAAGTCACAGGAACTGCGTGGCTATTTGGACGACCGACCCACAAGATGAGCTGATTCTCACCCCCGGCGCCCACCCGTGCCACTTGTGTCACTCGTGCCACATTGGAGGTGCCGCGCTCGTCAGGCGGTGAAGGCGATAACGTGTGGGGAAAGCCACACGAAAGGGCACACCTGTGACCACTGCATCTACCGGCCCGCTCGCCGGCATCCGCGTCGTCGAACTGAACGGCATTGGCCCCGGTCCGCACGCCTGCATGATGATGGCCGACCTGGGCGCCGACGTCGTGACCGTCATGCGTCCGGGTGAACTGGCCACCCAGGTCGACGGCTGGGCACACATCACCCGTCGCGGCCGAACCGTCGTGGAGGCAAACCTCAAGAGCGATGAGGGCCTGGCACAGGTTCGCGGCCTGATCGCCAAGGCGGACGTGCTGGTCGAAGGCTTCCGACCCGGGGTCACGGAACGAATGGGCCTGGGCCCGGACGAGTGCCTCGAACTCAACCCGCGGCTGGTGTACGCGCGGATGACCGGCTGGGGGCAGTTCGGGCCGCTCGCCCTCACCGCTGGCCACGACCTCAACTACATCTCGCTCACCGGCCACCTCAATGCGACCGCTCGCAAGGGCGAGCGCCCGGTGCCCCCGCTGAACCTCGTGGGCGATTTCGGTGGCGGGTCGATGTTCCTCATCCAGGGCATCCTCGCGGCGATCATCGAGCGCTCGACCTCCGGAATCGGCCAGGTCATCGACGCCGCCATGACTGACGGCGCTTCGGTGCTGGGCCAGTTCCAGTGGGCCATGCGCGGCCGCGATCAATGGTCCGACGTCGCCGGAACGAACATGCTCGACACGGGGTACCCGTTCTACGACGTCTACACCTGCTCGGACGGCAAGTTCATGGCCGTCGGCGCCCTCGAGCCCCAGTTCTATGCCGAGTTCGTTCGCATTCTCGGCATCGACGGCGACGAGGTCCCCGGCCAGTTCGACGTGGACCGCTGGGACGAGTTGCGAGAGATCATCGCCGACACGTTCGCGGAGAAGACTCGCGACGAGTGGGCCGAGCAGTTCTACGGCACCGACGCCTGCACCACTCCGGTTTTGACCTACACGGAATCGCTGGACCACCCCCACAACGTGGCGCGCGAGACCTTCGTCGACGTCAACGGCGACATGGGCCCGGCGCCCGCGCCGCGATTCTCGCGCACCCCTGCCGCCCCGGTCCCGGCCGCGCCGCCGCGCGAGGTGACCGACATCGACCAGGTCTGGGTCTGATCATGAGCGAAACGGGGGTCGGCTCGCAGATTGACGGGATCGTTCTGGCATTGGACCCGCACTCGACCGAGCCGCCGTTTCGCCAGCTCAAGGGGCAGATTGTCGAGGCCATCCGCCGGGGAACGCTGACCCCCGGGACCCGCATGCCGGCGATCCGCACCATGGCGACGGAGGTCGGGATCGCGGCAAGGACGGCAGCCAAAGTCTACAGCGAACTCGAGGAGGCGGGAATGTTGGAGGGCCGCGGCCGCTCGGGAACCTTCGTCACGGCTCCCGATCTGACGAGCGCAGTTCTGACCCGCGCCGCCGAGGAGTTCGCCGAACGGGCCGTCGGCTCTGGTTTCACGTTGAACGAGGCGATCACCGCGGTCCGCGTGGCATATAGCCACGTTGACTGACCAGTCTCGCGCCCTTCGAACGGTCGCGATTCTGCAGGCATCGGCCGAGTAGCCGCCTGCAGGATCGCGACATCGTTCGACGAAATGCGACGAGATTCCACGAATCGCGACCTACCACCATCGCGTATCGACTTCCAGTCACCGAACACCGCGGTGACGCTGTCACGGCCGCCAGCCTTGACGCTCGAATGCGGCGCGCGCAAAGCCGATCAGGTCTTTCGGCGACCTCAACATTCCCTGTGTCACGCGGGGGGCGTCCCAGCCCAGAACTCCTAGCCGGGCATTCGACATGGAATCACGGTCGCGGCGCTCCCGTTTGAGATGCTCCTCCCCGTCGTACTGCAGTCCCACCTTCCACTCCCGGTTCCCCAGATCCAGCCGAGAAACGAGTCGCCCCAGCTCATCAAATACCTCGACCTGTGATTCCAGTTGCGGAAGGTCCGTTGCTGCCATCAGCAACCGCAACTCGGTCTCCTTAGGGGACTCGGCCTTGGGATCCACCGACGGCAAGAGACCGAGAACCCGTCGAACGCCAGTGTGGCCAGCCATTGTGAACGCGGTCTCGGCGATTGCGTCCGGAGTTGCGCGCCCGGTCCTGCACATCGAATCGAGCGCGGCGACCGCTCTGACATCCGAGTCGAGTTGCCGAGCCAGGTCGATCGCCGTGCGAGCTGGTGTGGTGACAGACATGCCGCCGACCTGTACGGACTCAGGGGCAGCGCGCCATCTCCGAACGACTATGCCGGGCGGCGGGGTTCGGAAGTCCGGTCTCCAGAGCTGCACGGCGTCGTCGACCATCTCAGTCCCGAAGTACTCCTCCCCAGAAAGGAATGCCGCTGTACCAGCACACAGCACTGAACCGGGGCCGGCCCAGAGCCAGGCCGCCCGAATGGTCTGATACGTCGTCAGCTCGGCTGACCTCGCCACGAAGACCCGTGGGTGCACCTTTCGGAATCGGGTCTGCAGATCATGGCGGGTCAGCACTCCGTACTGCAGCGCGGCCCGGCCGAGAAAGGGTTCTCCGCGATAGACCGCATCCACAAACCGTGCTGCCGATGGCCGGCTCGTCGCGAAATCTGCTGGGTTATCTAGCGCCACGATTCCATCGTCGTCGGTGGCCACTGGGCGATCGGCGACGAACAGGGCGGAATGTGGATAACCCGTCGACGATCCACAGGGTTTGACGTGCGAAGACACCGAGTTTCTGCGCCAGGCGGCCTCATTTCGCAGGAATCTCGGCAGCGGGCTCAGTTGCGGCCTCAGGGCGCCGCCCCCGCCGACATCTCTGCCCTTGCCCGGTCGGTCGCGATTCGTAAAATCCGGTCGCATATCGTGAGATCCGGTCGCGATCCTGCAGGGGTCTACTCGGCCGATGCCTGCCAGAACGCGACCGATCAGAAATGGGATGCGGATCCCTCGCGGTAGGTAGCAAGGCCCGGCCAGCCCCGGTCCAGTTGCCCCTCCCGGCAAGGAGCGGCGACGCCGTGAAATGCGGCACTCTCGGTAATGCCCCTGTCAACGCGCCCGATAGGACGTACATGAACAAAACCCGCACCGGATCCCTCGTTGCCGCCCTCGCACTGACCGCCGCCACCGTGGCAGTCGCCCCCGCCCATGCCGCCCCGGCCGCCACCGTGGATTCGGCAACAGTTCAGTACGACACGACCGGCGCCGAGTCCTCCGCGAGCGGATCTTTGGAGAACGAGGCCGTGCAGGTGGGGCTGGTCCTCATCGCCGGCATCGGCGTCTCGATCGCGTTGGCGGTCGGCGCGGGCATCGGTGGCGGCGCGATCGAGCTCCCGCCGATCCCGGGGCTCCCGGTCTAAGCGCCCACAGAGCGAGAAAAGCGCCCCGCACCCTTCAGGAGATGGGTGCGGGGCGCTCGTCAACTCACGCCGCGAACAGCCTCACGCCAGGATGTCGCGCCGCACCACGTTCTGGTCGCGGCCGGGTCCCACGCCGATGTACGACATGTGGCAGCCGGCCAACTCCTCGAGCCGCAATACGTAATCACGAGCCTCGGGCGGCAGATCCTCGAAGACGCGGGCTCCGGTGATGTCCTCTTCCCAGCCCGGCATGGTCTCGTAGATCGGCTCGGCGTGGTGGAAGTCGGTCTGCGACATGGGCATCTCGTCGTGCCGCACGCCGTCCACGTCGTAGGCCACGCAGATCGGGATCTCGCCAATGCCGGTGAGTACGTCCAGCTTCGTCAGGAAGTAGTCGGTGAAGCCGTTGACGCGCGCGGCGTACCGGGCGATCACGGCGTCGTACCAGCCACAGCGGCGGGTGCGGCCGGTGTTGACGCCCACCTCACCGCCGGTGACCTGCAGGTACTCGCCCCACTTGTCGAAGAGCTCGGTGGGGAACGGCCCGGCGCCCACGCGGGTGGTGTACGCCTTGACGATGCCCAGCGAGTGGGTGATCTTGGTGGGCCCGATGCCCGAGCCCACGCAGGCGCCACCGGCGGTCGGGTTGGACGACGTCACGAACGGGTAGGTGCCGTGGTCCACGTCGAGCATGGTGGCCTGGCCGCCCTCCATGAGCACAGACTCGCCGCGCTCGAGCGCCTGGTTGAGCATGAGCGTGGTGTCGGCGACCATCGGCCGCAGCCGGTCGGCGTAGCCGAGGAAGTACTCGACCATCTCCTCGACCTCGACCGCGCGGCGGTTGTAGATCTTGACCAGGATCTGGTTCTTGAGGTGCAGCGCACCCTCGATCTTCTGCCGCAGGATCGACTCGTCGAACACGTCCTGGACGCGGATCCCCACACGCGAGACCTTGTCGGCGTAGGTGGGGCCGATGCCGCGCCCGGTGGTGCCGATGGCCTTCTTGCCGAGGAACCGCTCGGTGACCTTGTCGAGCTGCTGGTGGTACGGCGCCACGAGGTGCGCGTCGGCGGAGATCCGCAGGCGGGAGGTGTCGGCGCCGCGCGCCTGCAGTCCCTCGATCTCCTCGAAGAGCGCCTCCAGGTTCACCACCACGCCGTTGCCGATCACCGGCACGGCCGTGGGCGAGAGGATGCCGGCGGGCAGGAGCTTGAGCTCGTACTTCTCACCGCCCACCACGACGGTGTGGCCGGCGTTGTTCCCGCCGTTGGGCTTGACCACGTAGTCCACGTGGCCGCCCAGGATGTCGGTGGCCTTACCCTTGCCCTCGTCGCCCCACTGGGCGCCGATCAGAACGATCGCTGGCATGGTTCGCATTCACCTCGAATGAGTCGTCGTCACGGTGCACCGGCGTCAGACACCTGACAGCGAATCCGCGCACACCAACGCCCCAGAATAGTCCGTACCGCCGTGAACACCCTAGTCGGCGACGCCCCGCAGCCTGCGGAATCGCACCGGCGTTCCCGGGAGAAGCTGCGAGATCGCGTCCGCGGACCGCGCGGTGAGCACACCGATGACGGGGTACCCGCCGGTCACCGGGTGGTCGGGGCCGAACACCACGGGCGCGCCGTCGGCCGGTATCTGTACCGCGCCGCGCACCATGCCCTCGCTGGGGATCTCCGCGCGGGAGAGCCGCGGGACGGGGCGGGCGGGGTCGATGCGCACGCCCACCCGGTCGGCGTGCCCGCTGACGTGCCCGGTCAGGGCGAGCACGTCCCACGCCTCGTCGGGGAACAGGTCGTCGCGCGGCCCGGGGATCACGTCCAGCTCGACGCACACGTCACCGATGGTGGGGCCGACGCCGCCACCCACCGCGGGGTGCCAGCCCTCGGCCCACGGCCCCGCCACGAGGTCGCCCACGCCGAGCCGGTCCCCCGCGACGACGGGTGGCGGCCCCAGTGCGGCGAGGGTGTCGCGCGACCGACTTCCCAGCACGGGCGTCACGTCGATGCCGCCGCGCGCGGCCAGGTAGGCGCGAAGTCCGGCGTCGGGCCGCCCGATCTCCAGGGTCGCTCCGGCCTCGAGTCGGAGGACCTCGCCCGTGGCGGCGGTGCGGCGGGACCCGCCCGGGGAGACGACGACGACAACGCCCACCGCCCCCGTCACCGCCACCACCGCCGGGACATCGGTCTGTACGGTCAGCCCGCCGAGCAGCACCTCGAGGACGGCGGCCGCGGGGTCGGTGCCGACGGCCCGCAGCGCGGTGGCCGCGGCGGCGCGATCGGCGGCCCCCGAGGCGGTCACCCCGATGTCGGCGTGCCCGGGCCGGCCCAGGTCCTGCACGAGCACCGATGGCCCGGCCTGGAGCACCAGCAGACTCATCTGGCCCCTCCGGCGCTGCCGATGTCGGCGCTGCCGATGTCGGCGCTGCCGGCGCTGCCGGCGCTGCCGGCGCCGTCTGCACCGATGTCACGGAACCGCACGAGCGTGCCGGGTGCGAGCAGCGCGGGCTGCGGACGATCGATGTCCCACAGTGGCGCGTCGGTGGTGCCGAGCAGTCGCCACCCGCCGGGTGAAGCGCCGGGGTAGACGGCGCAGAACCGGTCGGCCACGGCCACCGATCCCGCCGGCACCTTCGGCCGCGGCGAATCCAGCCGCGGGATCGTCGGCATCGGCCCGGGGCCCGGGTCAGCGCCGGTATCGAGTTCGCCGGCTCCGAGTTCTCGCGCGTCGACGAGGTAGAAGAAGCCCGGAGCGAACCCACCGAACGCGGCCTTCCACGTGATCGAGGTGTGCATCCGGACGAACGCCTCGACGGAGACGCCGGCCAACTCGGCGACGTCGGCCAGGTCGGGGCCGTCGTAGCGGACATCCAGCGTCACCGTGCCCGCTGCAGCACCAGCCCCAGCTTCGACGTCTACCCCCGCGGGCTCGGGGCGGGCCGTGGGGCCGGCGGCGAGCAGGGCCTCCAGCGCCCGCCGCAGCCGCGGCAGATCGGCGGCACCGCGGGCGGTCACCAGCACGGTCCGGGCGGCCGCCACCACATCCACCGCCCCGAGAGGCGCGGCCCCGATCTCCTCGGCCCACCCGACCGCAGCCGCGAGATCCGCGCACTCCAGCAACAGCGCGGCCTCTCCGCAGGGGCGGATCCTCGTCGTCGTCATGGCGGGCCGGTCCTACCCGGACCCGGCCGGCTCCACGAACGGCGCCACCTCCACGCCGGCGGCCTCCAGGTCGCCCCGCACCCGGCGGGCCAGGTCGAGCGCACCGGGGGTGTCGCCGTGCACGCACACCGACGCCGCGTCGATCACCACGTGCGCCCCGCCCGCCGCGGTGATCTCCTGACCGGTCGCCATGGCCACCACGCGCGCGGCGACCTGGTCCGGGTCGCTCAGGACCGCGCCCGGCTCGCCGCGGGGCACCAACGTGCCGTCGGGCCGGTACCCGCGGTCGGCGAACGCCTCCGCCACCGCCCGCACCCCGGCTGCCGACGCGTGGTCGAGCACCACCGACCCCGGCAGGCCGAGCACCGGCAGCGGCTCCTCGCGGGCCAGCTCGGCGTAGCGCAGCACGGCGTCCATTACGCCGGCCGCCTGTTCCGCGTCGTGGACGATACGGTTGTAGAGCGCGCCGTGGGGCTTGAGGTAGCGCACCCGCGTGCCGTGGCGGCGGGCGGCCATGTCGAGCTCCTCCAGCTGGAACTGCACCAGGCGGGCGACCTCCTCACGCGACAGGTCCTGCGCCACCCGCCCGAAGTTGGCCCCGTCCCGGTACGAGGGGTGCGCGCCCAGCGCGACGCCCCGCTGCGCGGCGGCCACGGCGGTGGCATTCATGGTGGGCCGGTTCCCGGCGTGGAATCCGCAGGCGACGTTGGCCGAGGTCACCACGTCGAGCAGCGCGGCATCGTCCGGGTCGGGGCCGGCCCCGGGCGCGAGAGACGCGGCCCAGCGCGGCGTCCCCCGGCGGGCCTCACCGAGGTCGCAGTTGAGGTCGATCCTGCGCATCCCTCCATCCTGCCCCACATGTCGACTCCGGTCCGGCGCTCCGGCCGTGGTTCGACCCCCTCGCGGGCCCCGCCCCGCCGGCGACAGCCCCTGGTTCGCCCCCGCGGCCCGGGACGGTCATGATGGAAGTCATGATCGTCATCCGCTGCGGCTCGACGCCGGTCCCGACGGTCCTGGGTGAGCACTCGCGCATCGAGGTGAGCGAAGTGCCCAACAAGGACGAGATCAACCGGGCGCTGGCAGAGGTCGGGGCCCGGCGCCGCTTACTGGTGTGTGGCACCGACGCCGGCCTGTCCGCGCTGCTCACGCGCCTGATGCGCACTGAGAATCTTGATGTGGAGATCGCCTACATCGCCGAGGACGCCACCCCGGCCACGCGCGCCTACGGACTGCCGACGGGCTCCGCGGCCGCGAAGCTGGGCGTGCAGGGCCGGGCGCACGAGGTGCCGTTGGTGCGCGACGAGACCGGGGCGGTGCTGGTGGGCGAGGCCACCGTGACCGGGGCCGGCGACGACGTGCTGGTGGGCGAGGCCTACGCCGACGACGACAGGGTCTTCACCGGCAAGGTCGACGCCCTTACGGTGCGCGTCTCCCGCGACCTGCCGGGAGTTCGCGCCACCGCGGACCGGCCCCGCAGGTTCCGGCGTCGGCAGTGGTTCCAGGCGCGCGCCGTCCAGGTCGGCACGCCCGGCGCGCTGATCACCCGCGACGGCATCACCGCGCGGCGGCCGGTCAAGAGGACGACCTTCTATCGTCATATCGAGCCATTGAGGCTCGTGTTGCCTTGAACGGGGGCAGCACGGACGTCGGCCGGTCCGGCGAATCGGGCCACTCCTCGAGCAACTCCGGCTCCACCGACGGGGTCCGCACGGTCGGCGGCAGGGTGGCCACGGCCGAGATCTTGCTCAGCCCCGCCACCTGCATCATGTCCACCAGGACCGAGCGGACCTGTGCCAGCATCACGGTCTCGGTCAGGCCCGGATCGAACAGCAGCTCACGCTTGGCGCGCGAGGCCACGGCCCGCAGCTCGCGGTGGACCTGCGCGTCCTTGGGCGCGTCAGGGTCGTTCGCCACCCGCCGCGCCAGCAGCTCCACCGCGTCGGAGAGCGACCTGAGCAGCGCGACCAGCGCGGGCGGCACGTCCACCTGGTCGTCCACGGCGACGATCGCCCGTCGCGCGAGCACACGGATGTTGCGGATGCCGTTGTCCAGCGGGTTGAGGACCGCCGCGAGCGTGACCTCCTCGGGCCTGCGCCGCCGGTAGAACGGCGAGATCTTCACGAGCTCGCGCGCCCCGGCGAGCTGCTCCTCGATCGCGTCGATCGCCGGCTGGGTGTCGCGCGCGTCCTGCAGCGCGCGTCGGATCCGGTCCGAATCGCGGGTCTCCAACCCGTCCGCCACCTCCCCGAGTACCGAGGACGCCACGCCCAGCAGCGATGCAGCCTCGCGGCGGACCCGCTTGAGGGGGTGGACCGGCATCAACGCCATGAGGAGCAGCGCCACGGCGCCGCCGACGGACGCATCGACCATCCGATCGTAACCGCCGGTACTGCCCGGCGGCAGGAGCGTGGCCACGAGGATCGCCGACGACGCCGCCTGGGTCCCCACCAGGGCGCCCCGGTCGAGGAACACCGCCGCCGACATCGCCAGCACCACCACGGCCGTGATCTGCCACGGCCCCGAGCCGATGTGCGCGATGAGCAGGTCGCCCAGACCGACGCCCACCACTACTCCGATCACGAGTTCGATGCCGCGGCGCACCCGCCGGCCCATGCCGATGCCCAGCGCGATGGCCGCGGCGATGGGCGCGAAGAACGGTCGCGGGTGGTGCAGGAGGTCGTTGGCGATGAACCAGGCCAGGCCAGCGGCGATACCGCACTGCAGGATCGGCAGGAATGCGTACGCCAGACGCCGGCTCCGCGTCCTCAGCGGAACCGGCAGCGCGGCGTAGACGCCCAGCGCGCGGGCGTCGAGTCGGTCACGCCAGGCCGAGAGGCGCGGCGGCGTGCGGGTCTGACTCATTGATCAGGTCCAGACAACGGATGTACTCGTCCTCCTCGCCGATGGTCTGCGCGGCACGGGCCAGTGCGGCGACGGCGCGCAGAAAGCCCCGGTTGGGCTCATGGTCATACGGCACCGGGCCGAAGCCCTTCCAGCCGTGGCGGCGCAGCTGGTCGAGGCCGCGATGGTAGCCGGTGCGGGCGAACGCGTACGCCGACACCGCGTCATCGGCGTCCAGCGCGCGCTCGGCCAGCTCCGCCCATGCGACCGACGCCGACGGGTGCGAGGCCGCCACCGTGCGGGGTTCCTCGCCCGCGGCGAGGGCGTCCTCCGCCTCCGGGTCGCCGGTCAGACGGGTGGGCGGGGGGCCGAGAAGGTCTCCGAACTGGGTCATGCGTTCCATTGTCCATGATTCCGCCGAGCGACTGGCCGCGTGCGTGCAGGGACCACCCGCCCCAGACCACATCGCTGCTGGTTGAGACGTCACATACGCAGGAGAAGGGTGAAGCGAACGCTTGTGAAGTGCAGTTTTGCTATCATGAAGGACATGCGGCGTTCCGAAAGGGCGCCGCGCGCTCGTTGCTGGCGCCCCTCCCGGGTCGCCGCTCCTGAGCGGGATCGTGGTGTCGGTGTCGAGGCCTCGGAGCGCGGATCATATGAGTCGATCGCGCCGGGTATTGCCTCCGCCGGGGCCAGTCGGAGAAACGGACAGGCCGCACGTGGGCCGGAAGGAAATCTGTGTCAAGACAGCGTATTGCGATTATCGGAGCCGGACCGAGCGGGATCGCCGCACTGCGGGCATTCGAGTCCGCCCAGCGCGCCGGGGCGAAGATCCCCGAGATCGTCGCCTACGAGAAGCAGGACGACTGGGGCGGGCAGTGGAACTACGACTGGCGTTCCGGCACGGACCGCTACGGCGAGCCGGTGCACTCCTCGATGTACCGCAACCTGTGGTCCAACGGCCCCAAGGAGGCCCTGGAGTTCGCCGAGTACACCTTCGACCAACACTTCGGCCGGCCCATTTCCTCGTACCCGCCGCGCGAGGTGCTGTGGGACTACATCGACGGCCGCGTCCGCAGGTCCAAGGTCAAGAACAAGGTGCAGTTCTCGACCGCGGTCCGTTGGGTGGACTACGACCGCGACCAGGACACCTTCACCGTGACGGTGGAGAACCTGCGCTCGGGCAAGACCACCAGCTCCGAGTTCGACCGGGTGATCGTGGCCAGCGGCCACTTCAGCTTCCCGAACGTCCCCGACTTCGAGGGGATCGAGACCTTCCCCGGCTCGGTGCGGCACGCCCACGACTTCCGTGGCGCGGAGGCCCTCGACGGCAAGCGCGTTCTGCTGATCGGCGCCTCGTACTCGGCCGAGGACATCGGCGTGCAGGCACACAAGATGGGCGCCGCCTCCGTGACGATGTCCTACCGCACCAGCCCCATGGGCTACGACTGGCCAGACGGTATCGAGGAGCTCCCGCTCCTCGACCGGTTCGAGGGTCAGACCGTCCACTTCTCGAACGGCGAGACCCGCGAGTTCGACGCCGTGATCCTGTGCACCGGGTACCTGCACAAGTACCCGTTCCTGCCGGCCGAGCTGGCGCTGCAGTCACCGAACAACATCTACCCCGCCGGCCTCTACCGCGGCGTGGTCTGGCAGAAGAACCCGAAGCTGTACTACCTGGGCGCCCAGGACCAGTGGTTCACGTTCAACATGTTCGACGCGCAGGCCTGGTACGTCCGCGACCTCATCCTCGGCCGGGCCACGCTGCCCGCCGCCGAGCAGCGTGCCGCCCATATGCGCTCGTGGCGTAAGCGCTTCCAGGAGCTGGACGGCGATGCCGACGACGTGCGCTTCCAGGGTGACTACATCCGGGACCTCATCGAGGCCACGGACTACCCGATGTTCGACATCGACGAGGTCGTGCAGATCTTCCTGGACTGGAAGGAGGACAAGGTGAAGAACATCCTCACCTACCGCGACAAGAACCACCGCTCGGTCATGACCGGCACCATGGCCACCACGCACCACACCCCGTGGCTGGAGGAGCTCGACGACTCCCTCGAGCGCTACCTGTCCACGCCGGCGGAGTCGGCCGCGGCCACCGACTCTGACCAGCCTTCCGAGACCGTGGTGATCAGCGAGGAGATCTCCGTCAACGGCGTCGACGGCCACGCCCGCGTGAACGTTCGGTGACGACTAGGCGGAGTTCGCCCCGGAATACCTGAGCGAGCGGCAAACTGGACGCATGACTGTGCCGTCCTCCCCCGCGTCGTCGTCCACCCCGTCCGGCCGGGCCGCCACCGGGCTCAACCGGCGGACCGTTCTCCGGGCCGGGGCGCTGGCCGGCGCCGCTGTCGGCACCGGGGCGTTCGCCGGTCAGGCCGCCACCGCCGGCGCGGCCGTTCCGGTCGGCGCCGGGGCCCCCGCGGGCGGCGCGGTGGCGGCCTTCCAGCACGGCGTCGCGTCGGGCGACCCCATGGCGGACCGCGTCATCCTGTGGACGCGCGTGACGCCGTCCGCCGAGGCCGCCCCCGGGTCGGGGATCGGCGACGCCGTCGTCGTCGAATGGGAGGTCTCCCCCGACCCCTCGTTCGTCACCATCACCGCCTCGGGCAGCGTCACCACCGACGCCGGGCGCGACCACACGGTCAAGTTCGACGCCACCGGCCTGGCCCCCGACAGCTGGTACCACTACCGCTTCCGCGCCCTGGGCCAGACCTCGCCCGTCGGCCGCACCCGCACCGCCCCCGCCGACGGCGCCATGCCCGCCTCCGGCCGCTGGCGCACCGGCGTGGTCTCCTGCTCCAACTGGGAGGCCGGCTACTTCGCCGGGTACCGCCACCTCGTGCAGCGTGGCGACCTCGACGTGGTGATCGAGCTCGGCGACTACATCTACGAGTACGAGCGCGGCGGGTACACGGCCAAGTTCGGCGCCGTCCGCCCCCACGACCCGCCGCACGAGATCGTCACCCTCGCCGACTACCGCATCCGCATGGCGCAGTACCACACCGACCCGGACCTGCAGTCGCTGCACGCGCACGTGCCGTGGATCTGCACCTGGGACGATCACGAGCTCGCCAACGACGCCTGGGAGCACGGCGCCGAGAACCACCAGCCGCACGAGGGCTCGTGGGCCGACCGCAAGGCCGCCGGCTCGCAGGCCTACTTCGAGTGGATGCCGATCCGGCCCGACTCGCTGCGCGACGGCGGCTTCCTCTACCGCCGCCTACGCTGGGGCGCGCTCGCCGAGCTGAACATGCTCGACCTGCGCTCGTACCGCACCGAGTCGCCCGGCCGGTTCGACGGCCGCGCGGTCGACCAGACCGGCACCATGACCGGCGCCGAGCAGTTCGACTGGCTGGCCCGCGGCCTGGGCTCGTCGACCGCCCGCTGGAACGTGATCGGCAATTCCGTGATGGTCGCGCCGGTGCTGATCCCGCCGCTCGACAACCGCACCATGAGCGCCATGACCGAGTTGCTGAGCATGCCGCGCGAGGGCATCACCTACAACTCCGACCAGTGGGACGGGTACGCCGGTGAGCGCCGCCGCCTGTTCGAGGTGATCCGCGCGACCGGTAACCGCAACTTCGTGTTCCTCACCGGCGACATCCACAGCTCGTGGGTCAACGAGGTGCCCACCGACGCCGCGGAATACCCGGGCGCCGGCACCGACGCGGTGGAGTTCGTGACCCCGTCGATCACCAGCAACAACGTCGACGACATCCTGGGGCTGCCCGAGGGCAACGGCCTGTCCGCGGCCGCGCAGGGTGCGCTGATGGGCGCGAACCACCACATCCGCTGGGTCGACCTGGACCGACACGGTTACACGGTGGTCGAGTTCACGCAGGATTACGCGCACGCCGACTACTGGGCGCTGCACGATCACACGCGCGCCGACAGCGGGGCCTACCCCATGCACAGCTGGCGGACCGCGCACGGCACCAACCAAGTGGCGCCCGCAGGCCCGCTGCCCTGAGGTCAGGCGGATCCGTGGCCGGCTTCGTCACCGGCCACGATCCGCCGCTGGGATTCGCTGCCCCTGCCCGATCTGCCGGTCGGATTCGCTGCCCCTGCCCGATCCGCTCCTCGGATTCACGGCTCCCGCCCGATCTGCCGCTCGGATCTCGATTTGCTTGCGGACCTCCGGCGACAGATCGATCTCCGAGCGGCGGATCTCCGGTCGCGCGTCAGTACGCCGGATCGAGCGACCCCGCGTCGGCGCCGAGCGACCCCGCGGCCGCACCCAGGGCCTCACCGGCCGAGCCGAGCGGCGCCGCAGGGTCGCCGAGGCTCGCCAGCGAACCCCCCGCCGCCGGGCCGTCCGGGAACTCGGCCAGCGGCACGAAGTAGACGTTGCGGCTCTGGCTGGGCACGACCAGTGTCTCGTCCACGACGATCGGCCCGGCGGGTGCCAGTGCGCCGTCGAGTTCCAGGATCCCGGTGGTCGCTCCCGTCGCCGTGTCCAGACGATAGACATCGCCGGCGGTCGTCGAGAAGTAGACGTCGTCGCCCACTGCCACCGGGGCCGCCTTGATCGTCCCGATCGGATTGCGCCAGATCCTCACGCCGGTGTGCAGGTCGTAGGCGTAGGCAGCACCCGTGGTCGGGCTGCCCACGTACACGACCCCGTCGTGGATCATCGGCGCACCCGACCGGTTGTTGGTCGGCGCCGGTCCCACACCGAGCACGTCGCGCCACATGATCTCGCCTGACCGCGTGTCCATCGCCACGATGGAGTGCTCCTCACGAAAGCCCGCCGGCCCCGGGATGAGGGCACGATTGGCGGTGGTCACCACGACGCCCGCGTCGACCGCCGGCGGCACGTCGTCGAGCCCGCGGTTGAACTCGGGGAACTCCCGTTGCCACGCGAAGTCGTCGACCCCCGTGTCGTAGGCGAAAAAAGTGTACGGAGCCGGGGCCCCACCGCCGAAGAACAGGACGCCGTCCCGCTCGGACGGAGAGGACATGCTGGCGATATGGCCGGTCTCGACCACGTCGAGCGCCTCTCCCGTGCCCGGATCCAGCTTGTACAGTCGCCGGTCCCCGGTCACGGCCCAGACCGCGCCGCCCACGGCCACCGGCGTCGGCATCACCTCGCCGGGTGTGTCGTGGCGCCACAGGATCTCGCCCGTGTCGGGGTCAAGTCCCAGGACTCCGCTCTCGCCGGTACCGCGGTACCCCTCCGAGCCGTCCTGGAAGAAGCGGTTCCCGAATCCGACGAACACCCGTCCGTCGGCGTGGATCATCTCCGAATGCACCCAGTTCGGGGCCTGCGCCTGCCAGAGCAGCTGACCGGTCGTCAGGTCGAACGCCTGCAACTCGCCGCTGTCGTGATTACCCACGAAGACCTTGCCGTCGGCGACCACGGGGGTCGCCCGCACCTCGTTCGCGGTGGGGATCGTCCCGCTGAATATTTCATTCACGCCGGAGACCACGCGGGGGTTGTTCGTGGAGGTGTGCCGGTATTGGGTCCAGTCGGCGGGGTCCGCGTGGGCTGATCCGATGCCGGCGAGGACGACCGCCGAGGCGAGCAGAAAGCTGGTCATGACACGGCGTGGATCGAGTCGCGTTGAAGGCATACCGGAAGGGTAACTTGCTGTTTCCTGAGACAGACCTGGCAGTCCGCTCTCTGTGCCGCCACGCCCCGGTCGCTTGTCCGCATCGGAGACGGACGCTGCTGCCGGGCTCACAGGTGGTTCCGCTACCGTGGCGGGTCGATGCGCTCCGACCGGGGCGCGCGAGCCGTACCGGGAGTAGTGGATGACGACGACGAGCCAGCAACCACCCGCCGGGGACCCGTCCCGAGGTCCCGGTGCAGGCGGCCGCGGAGCGGGCGATTGCGGAGAAGCGGCGCGGCCCGCCCGTCGGGGCTCGCTGGTCTGGGCGGGCGTTTTCCTCGCGGTGGTCGTCCTGGTCGCCGTGCTGGGCTGGCTGTTCACGATGGGCCCCATGTCTTCGGCGGGCAGGGTCGAGCGCGAGGTCGCGCAGACGCTCGACGACATGAGCGCGGCCGAGTCGTTCGCCGAGTTCAACAGCCACATGTGTGCGGAGAACCGCGTCCCGCAGGAACTGGTGGATCAGATCACCGCCTCGGGCGAACAGACCGGCACGGACCTGGACTCGATGCTGCGGGAGTCCATCGCGGGATCGTTCCCGGCCGACCTGCAGGTCACCGGCGTCGAGGTCGACGGCAACGGGACCGAGGCCAGCGCGACTGTCGAGTCCGGCGGCGAGGACGGCGAGACGACGAACGAGCAGATCCAGATGCGTAACGAAGACGGGGCGTGGAAACTCTGCGAGCCCGGCGTCGGCATGGGCACCGTCCCGCAGGAGGGCCAGCCCGGCTGATCGCTCCCTGACTCACCCGTGCGACCGCTCGCCGCCCATGAGATCTCGCGTAGACGCCGCGCCACCCGGCCCCGGCGCATGGCCAGCCGGCAAGCGAAGAGCCCCGAAACCTCGATGAGGTCGCGGGGCTCTCGCCGTCAGGGAGGTCAGATCAGGCCTTGACGCCCTTGGACTTGCCGGCCGACTTGAGGTCGTTGCACGCCTCGACGACGCGCTCGGACATGGCCTGCTCAGCCTTCTTGAGGTACGAGCGGGGGTCGTAGACCTTCTTGTTACCCACCTCGCCGTCGACCTTCAGCACACCGTCGTAGTTGCCGAACATGTGCGCGGCGATCGGGCGGGTGAACGCGTACTGGGTGTCGGTGTCCACGTTCATCTTGATGACGCCGTAGCTCAGCGCCTCCTCGATCTCGCTCTTGGCCGAGCCCGAGCCGCCATGGAAGACGAAGTCGAACGGCAGGTCGCCGGCGTTGAGGCCGAGCTTCTCGACGGCCACGTCCTGGCCCATCTTGAGGACCTCGGGCTTGAGCTTGACGTTGCCCGGCTTGTACACGCCGTGGACGTTGCCGAATGTCGCCGCGAGCAGGTAGCGCTGACCGGTGTTGCCGGCGCCGAGCGCGTCGAGGGTCGCCTGGAAGTCCTCGCGAGTGGTGTAGAGCTTCTCGTTGATCTCGTTCTCGACACCGTCCTCCTCGCCGCCGACGACGCCGATCTCGATCTCGAGGATCTGCTTGGCGTTGGCCGTCTTCTCGAGGAGTTCCTTGGCGATCTCGAGGTTCCGGTCGAGCGGGGTGGCCGAGCCGTCCCACATGTGCGACTGGAACAGCGGGTTCTCGCCGCGGTCGACACGCTCCTGGGAGATCTCGATGAGGGGGCGGACGAAGGTGTCCAGCTTGTCCTCGGGGCAGTGGTCGGTGTGCAGCGCGACCAGGATGTCGTACTTCTCCGCGATGACGTGCGCGAACTCAGCGAGCGCGACGGCACCGGTCACCATGTCCTTGACGTTCAGGCCGGAGCCGAACTCGGAACCACCGGTGGAGAACTGGATGATGCCATCCGAGCCGGCATCGGCGAAGCCCTTGATGGCTGCGTTGATGGTCTCCGAGGAGGTGCAGTTGATCGCCGGGTAGGCGAACCCCTCCGTGCGGGCCCGGTCGAGCATGTCCTTGTACTGCTCCGGGGTGGCGATAGGCATTGACGATCCTCCAGATGTCGGCGCTGTGATTGGCCCCATCCTACGAGGTTTCGGGTGGTAGCGGGCCCGGGGCTGGCCGCGCGCCCGCGCCTTCAGCGGATTCCCAGGCGTACTGGCATAGCCTCGTAGGGTGAATACGCACATCCTGGCCGAACAGGCACAGCACGTGGTGGCCCTGGGCCCCGGTTTCATGGACCCGGAATTCTGGCTTTCCGGCGACGGCCCGTTCGGCAATGCGATCCTGCCGGCCCTGCTCGCCGTGGTGTTCATCGAGTCCGGCCTCCTGTTCCCGTTCCTGCCCGGAGACTCGCTGCTCTTCACCGCGGGCCTGCTCACCCAGCAGGACAGTCCCTTCGCCCCGCTGTGGGTCGTTCTGGTGACGGCACCGATCGCCGCGTTCCTCGGCGACCAGGTCGGCTACTTCATCGGCAACCGGTGGGGGCACCACCTCCAGAACCGGCCGGACGGGCGGATCTTCAAGCAGGCGTACATCACCGAGGCCCACGAGTTCTTCGAGAAGTGGGGCCCCGCGACGATCATCCTGTGCCGCTTCGTGCCGATCGTCCGTACGTACGCTCCGCTGGTCGCGGGTATGGCCGGGATGCGCTACCGGGTGTTCGTCACCTACAACGTCGTGGGCGCGGTGCTCTGGGCGGCGGGCGTCACCGCACTGGGTGCGTGGCTGGGGCAGTTCACGTTCATCAAGGACCACATCGACCTGATCCTCATCGGGATCGTGCTGGTGTCCGTGCTGCCGATGATCATCACGGCCGGCCCCAAGCTAATCAATCGGATCCGCAACGGGCCCGCGGCCCCGGCCTCTGACCTACCCGGCGAGTAGGCCCGCCAGAGCCGCGTCCGATCGGGCGAGTGCCTCACGGTCGTACATCGACGTGGAGGCCATGACCTCGTCAGCGCCCGTACGCTCGACCAGCGCGGCTAGCGGGGCGCCGACCTGCTCGGCGTCGCCGTAGAGGGTTCCGGCGATCCACTCGTCCATCCGGCGCAGCTGCTGCGGCCGGAACTTCCGGCCCATCACCTCGGCCGGCGAGCGCAACGGCCCGAACGCCCCGGCTTCGCGGGACTCGGCCATCGCCCAGGCCTCCGAGGCCAGCAACTCGCGCGCGGAGGTGGTCGACTCGGCGACCGCGACCTCCAGGCTCACCACCACGTACGGCTCCGATGCGGCACCGCCTTGCCGGAAATCCGCGCGGTAGCGCTCCAGCGGCGTCGGGTCGGCGAGCAACCGGGGCCCGCCCACCACGACGGGCAGCCCCGCCCGTGCCGCGATCTCCAGGCCACGGCCCGTCGCGAGTACGAAGACCGGCGGCGGATCCTCGATGACGGGCAGCGCGGTGACGGGGCCGCGCCCGTGCAGGAAGTCCAGAACCGAGCTGATGTCGTGGGTGAAGGCGTCGTCGTCGTACTCCTCGACACCGAGCGCCGCGCGCACCGGCGCGGTGAATCCCAGGGACCGCCCGACGCCCAGGTCGATCCGGCCCGGGTACAGGGCCTCGAGCATGGCGAACTGCTCGGCGACGATCATCGGGCGGTGGTGGGGCAGCATCACGCCGCCGGAGCCCAGGCGGATGCGCCCGGTGCGCGCCGCGGCGGCCGCGATCAGGAGCTGCGGGCTGCCGCTGGCGATGCCGGGGACCGAGTGGTGCTCGGCCATCCAGAAGCGGTGAAAGCCCAGAGAGTCAGCGTGTTCGGCCCGGCGTAGCGTCGCCTCGAGGGCGGAGGCATGCGGCTCGGCGTGGCGGGTGCGGGACCGATCCAGCAGTGAGAGCCGGAGCGTGTCCGGCAGGTCGGTGGAGGCCACGGCCCCACCGTAGCGCCGTCAGTTCCCGGGCGCTCCGGCGTGTTCACGGATCCAGGCGTGCATCGCGATGCCGGCGGCGACGCCCGCGTTGATCGAGCGGGTCGAGCCGAACTGGGCGATGGAGACGGTCTTGGCGGCCCGCAGGCGCGCGTCGTCGCTGACCCCGGGCCCCTCCTGGCCGAAGAGCAGGACGCACCCGCGTGGCAGCCGCGCGGTCTCGAGCGGTTCGGCGCCGGGGAGATTGTCGACGGCGACGACGGGCAGTCCCTCCGACTCCGCCCACGTCATGAGTTCGGCGACGTCGGCATGATGCCGAAGATGCTGATAGCGGTCGGTGACCATGGCGCCGCGACGGTTCCACCTGCGGCGCCCGATGATGTGCACCTCGGCGGCCAGGAAGGCGTTGGCGGTGCGGACGACCGTGCCGATGTTGGCGTCATGGCCGAAGTTCTCGATGGCCACGTGGAACTGGTGCCGGTGGGTGTCGAGGTCGGCGACGATCGCCTCGCGGCGCCAGTACCGGTACCGGTCGACGACGTTGCGGCGGTCGCCGGCATCCAGCAGCTCGGGATCCCACTGATCACCGGTCGGGCGGGGCCGCCCCGGGTGCTCGATCTCCCACGGGCCGACGCCGACCTGCCCGTCGCCCCACTCGGTCGGCCCGGCAACGTCCTGCCCCGCCGGGTCGGCAGCGTCGGCCGAGTTCACCGCCCGCTTCCGGTGAACCTGGCCGCCGCGGCGGTTCCGGTGAGCATGAGCAGCGCGGCTGTCGCGTAGGTGTCGATCACGCCGACGTCCAGCGCGCGGGCCGACAGTGAACCGCCCTCGGCCTTGCGGCGGGCCAGGATCAGGCCGTCGCTCAGCAGGAAGGCCGGCCCGGCCACCGCCAGCACCGATGCCGCCGGCCCGTGCGACCGGTCGACCGAGGTGGCCAGCGCCGACAGGGCGGCCAGGAGCCCGCCGTATGCGGCGAGCGGAGCGTTCTCCTTGCCCTCGGCCAGCAGCACCGCGCCCGCTCCGCCCGCGACGACCCCGTGCACGGCAGCCTGCAGCGGCTTGAAGCGCAGCCCCGAGCGCAGCATCAGCGAGCCGATCGCCAGGTGCCCGACGCCGAACGCCGCGGCGCCCGCGATCAGACGGCCCTTCGACCGACTGGCGTGCCCGCCGCCGAGCATGAGGATCACGTCGCCCGTGGTGTAGCCCGCGGCGGTGGCCGACAGCAGCGCCGTGTCGGCCGCGGAAAGCCGCCCCTCGCGCATCGCGATCGCCAGCGCCGCCGGGACGATGAGCGGCTTGCACACCTTCTCCAACGCGCCGAACTGCGTGGCCTTGGCGATCTCGGTGCCGCCGGTGGCCGCGAGGAACGCGGGCCCCTCCGGACGCGAGGTGTCGATCAGGGAATCGACGCGCTTCTTCAGCGCCTGCCCCAGGGTGGCTGCGAACGCACTCGTCGTCGTTGTCATCGTCACTCCAGTCCCAGGTCGGCCAGGCCCAGCAGGGCCCGGTACTCCACGCCCTCGGCGCGGATCACGTCGTCGGCTCCCGTCGCGCGGTCCACCACGGTGGCCACCCCCACGACCTCGGCGCCCGCCTCACGCAGGGCCTGCACAGCGGTCAGCGGCGAGTTTCCCGTGGTGGTGGTGTCCTCCACGACCAACACCCGCTTGCCCACGATGTCCGGTCCCTCCACGCGGCGCTGCATACCGTGCTTCTTGGCCTCCTTGCGCACCACACACGCGTCGATCGGCCGGCCGGGCGCGTGCATGATCGCGGTGGCGACCGGGTCCGCGCCGAGGGTCAACCCGCCCACCGCGTCGAACTCCCAGTCCGCGGTCAACTCACGCAGGAGCCGCCCGATCAGCGGCGACGCCTCGTGGTGGAGGGTCGCGCGACGAAGATCGACGTAGTAGTCCGCCTCGCGGCCGGACGAGAGCGTGACGCGACCATGGACGACGGCGAGCTCGGCCACCAGCTCGGCGAGCCTGCGGCGCGCGTCGGGATCGACATCGGGGGCGGCGGTCATCGGGCTCCTTGAGGTCGGTGCAGCTGACGCTGATGACTCTAGACGGCCCCTCAGACAGACACCGACGGGTCCGCCACCCGGCTCCCGCAACGCGAAGGGCCCGCCCGCGCATCCAGCGCGGGTGGGCCCCCGGGCTTGTCTGTCAGTCCTTGATGTCTGGCGGGAGCTGCAGGCGAGCGGTCTGCTCGACGTCCGGCTCGATTCCGGGCCGCTCCCTGCCCCGAGCGGGCTCGTCCGAATCCGCGGGGCTGGCCCCAGCGTCGGAATCGGTGCCGGAATCGGTGTCCGCGTCTGAGTCGGTCGCCCCGCCGTCGCCCCCCTTGCTCGCGGAGTCCCCGGCCTCCGCCCGACGACGCCGCCGCCCCGACGTCTTCATCTCGGACGGGTCGATCCCCATCCGGGCCGCGAGCTCCGCCACCGACAGCCGCTGCGTGACCTCGGACGGATCCACATCGTCCGCCCCGTGACGCCCACCCGACTCCTGGTCGGCCCCGCCGTGGCGGCCGGTCGAGGGCTCGTCGAGGTCCGAACGCCCGTCGATCCGAGCGGCGTCAAAGCGCTCGACCTCGTCGCGGATCTCGTCCTCGTCGTCCTCGGAACCGAGCGGCTTGATGCCCGCCCCGCCGCTGGCTGCGCCCGCGGCCAGCGGGGGAACCGTTGCGTCCTCCGGGTAGGCCTGCCCGATGCCGCGCGTCGGGCGTGACAGCGGGGGCCTCGGCTCGAGATGGTCGGCCGCGACGTCGCCGCGTGCCTCCACCGGCGCCGACGGCTTCATGATCTCGTCGAACGGGTCCGACTCCTCGACCGCGGGCTCCACGTCCGCGGCAGCGTCTGCCTCATCCACCGGCTCGGCTACCCCGGCCGCTCCGATGTCCTCGGCCGCATCGCCGCGGTCGGCCACCACGGGCACGTCCGACAGGTCGCGCGCGGCGGGCCGGTCGGGCACCAGCCGCAGGTGGCCGGCCCGCCGGGGCCCGGCCGCCGCGGCGACGGGGATCGTCGAGGTCGGCGCGTCGCTCGGAGTGGTGCCTGCCGGGACAGGGCCGGCAGTGGAATCCGCCGGATCGTCGACGACGACGTGGTCCTCCGGGTCCGGCAGCGGAGCGATCCCGTGGGTTCCGGTTCCCACCTCCCCGTCCATGCCCACCGTCGGGTCGGCATCCGGTCCCTCGGCGGAGGCCGGAGCACCGGGGTCCAGCTCCGCCGGCAGCGCGCGGGCCCTGCCGCCGATCGGCGGGAACGGTGCCAGAACGTCGGCGGCCGCGTGCAGGGCCATCACCACGTCGTCCCAGCCAGCGGGGTCGTCGACTCCGTCGATCGTGGCCGCCACCCACTCGCCCTCCGCCCAGACCCGGCGCACGCTCGGCGGCACATCCCGCACGGATTCGATCAGGCGGTCCCGGTCGACGAGGTCCAGGCGCCCGTAATCGGTCGTTCGGGCCTCGAACCCGCCGACGTCCCCGGCATCGTGGAAGCCCGGCTCGGAGTCGACATCCGGGCGGCTGAGGTCGAGGACGACATCGGAGGCGGTGTCGCGGCGCAGCGCCAGGACGGTACGACCACCGGTCACGCCCATGATCGCCCGACGGCCGCGGAACACCCCGTGGGAGACGGTGCCCAGCGCGCTGAGCCCGCCCGCGAAGTCACCGTGCCGGAACTCGGGGGCCGGCGTCGGGGTGGGGGCGAACTCGCGGTCCTCCAGCCAGCGCACCACCGGCGAGCCGGCGAGCGGATCCACGGGCTCGGGCTCGAACTGCTCGGGGCTCCGCCTGGTCGCCCTGCGTGTCGGCAGCAGTGCCCGGACGCGGTCGAGAAGTCGCGGCGACGACTCCACCGTCGGCTCGGTCGGGTCCAGCGGAGCGGGAACGGCGACGGACGCGGCGGCGAGGGCCTCGTCGTCAGCGGTAGCGTCGGCAGCCGCGTAAGCGTCGGCGTCGGCGACAGGGTCGGCAGCGGCTCCCGCGACAGGATCCGCGTCGGCTGCACGCTGGAACGGAGCGAGCCTCGGTTCGCCCGGATCCCCTGCCTGCCCGTCGTCCGCGTCCCCCTCCCCGGTGGGCGGTGTGGAGTGCTCGGCGGCGTCGTCGTCCCGGTCGTTCTCCACGGCGTCACCGCCGGCGCCTTCGTCCTCCTCGCCGGACGACCTCGCTCGATCCTGCTCCACCTCCGGCCGCTGAGCGTCGGCACGGCCACGACGCTGCTTCGCGTCCAGACGCAGGATGATGAGCGCCGCCACGAGCAGCACGAGGGCCAGAAGGAACCAGAACAGGACCATGCACCAAAGGGTAGTCAGCCGCGGCGGCCCGCCCCCACACCCGCCGCGGCGCTGCGGGGCTTAGCGCGGGTTTTCCCCCAGCGCGATCGGGCGCGAACGATCCGCCGACCACTGCGACCACGAGCCCGGGTACAACCCGCCCACGTCCAGGCCCGCGACCTCCATAGCCGCCAGCGCGTGGCAGGCGCGGATGCCCGACCCGCAGTAGATGACCGCGTCCTTGCCCTCCGTCACACCCGCGTCCGCGAACATCCGGCGGATCTCCTCCGCCGGCAGGAACCGCCCGCGCTCGTCGAGGAATCCGTCCGTGGGCATGTTGATCGCGCCCGGGATGTGGCCCGCGCGCGAATCCATCGGCTCCGTGCGGCCCGCGTAACGGTCGCGATGGCGCACGTCGATCAGCACACCCCGGTCAGGCCATTCGGCGGCCGTGTCGGCGTTGACCGTCCGCATGTGATCGAACCTGAAGGTGAAATCGCCGTACTCGATCGGGTTACCCGGACCCACAGCGAGGTCCTCGCCCTCCGCGATCCAGGCCTTCAGGCCACCATCGAGCAGGGAGACGTCCTCCTTGCCCGCCCAGCGCAGCAGCCACCAGGCGCGGGCGGCGGACATGTTGCCACTGTCATCGTAGATCACCACGCGGCTGTCGTCGTTGATCCCGATACGGCGCATCGCCTCCTGGAACTCGTCGCGAGGCGGCAGCGGGTGGCGACCCTCGCGCGTGGTTCGCGGGCCCGCGAGGGCGGACGACAGGTCCAGGTACTGGGCGCCCGGGATATGGCCGGAGAAATAATGCTCGCGTCCGTGCGGATCGCCCAGCTGCCACCGCACGTCGATGATCACCGGAGTCGGCAGCGTAGCGACGTCCTCGATGAGCTCGCGGGCCGTGACGAGGAGGGGACTGACCTGGTTGATGGTGGCGGAAGCGGGATCTGTGGTCACGGGGCCAAGGATAGTCGCGACGACGACGAGGTGTGCCGTTCGGCGCCGTGAACGCACGAGGGGCCCGACCACCATCCCCGGTGGCCGGGCCCCTCGATTCCCACGTGCGGTCAGCCCACGGCCGCTGCGCCTCAGGCGAGGCTGCTTCGCGTCAGGCGAGGCTGAGCGAATCCCCGTCCTCGGCGAGCGAGACGGTGACGGTGTCGCCGTCGCGGATCTCGCCGCCCAGCAGCGCCCGGGCGAGCTTGTCGCCGATGGCCTGCTGGACCAGCCTGCGCAAGGGACGGGCGCCGTAGGCGGGGTCGTAACCGCGCCGGGCGAGCCAGCCCTTGGCCGCGTCGCCGACCTCGAGGGTCAGCCGCCGCGCCTTGAGGCGTGCCGCGAGCTCGTCGATCTGGATGTCGACGATCGACTCGAGCTGCTCCTCGCTGAGCGGGTCGAAGATCACCACGTCGTCGAGCCGGTTGATGAACTCCGGCTTGAAGGCGCGCTTGACCGCGTCCATCATCTGCTCCCGCGTGCCACCCGCGCCCAGGTTGGAGGTGAGCACGAGGATCGTGTTGCGGAAGTCGACCGTGCGGCCCTGCCCGTCAGTGAGGCGGCCGTCGTCGAGCACCTGCAGCAGGATGTCGAAGACGTCCGGGTGTGCCTTCTCGACCTCGTCGAGCAGGACGATCGTGTACGGCCTGCGCCGCACCGCCTCGGTGAGCTGCCCGCCGGCCTCGTAGCCGACGTAGCCCGGAGGGGCCCCGACCAGCCTCGAGACCGAGTGCTTCTCGGAGTACTCGCTCATGTCGATCCGGACCATGGCCCGCTCGTCGTCGAACAGGAACTGCGCGAGCGCCTTGGCGAGCTCCGTCTTACCCACGCCCGTCGGGCCCAGGAAGAGGAACGAGCCGGTCGGCCGATTGGGGTCGGCGACCCCGGCGCGCGCCCGTCGGACGGCGTCGGAGACGGCCTGGACGGCCTCGCCCTGGCCCACGACCCGCTTGCCGAGCTCGTCCTCCATGCGCAGGAGCTTCTCGGTCTCGCCCTCGAGCATCTTGCCCACGGGGATGCCGGTCCACGTGGAGACGACCTCCGCCACGTCCTCGGGGCCGACCTCCTCCTTGAGCATCGCGCCCGATGCGGCTTCGGATTCCTCCGCGTCGGCGAGCTGCTTCTCCAGCTCCGGCAGCCGCCCGTAGCGGATCTCGGCCACCCGGGCGAAGTCGCCGTCACGCTCGGCCTTCTCGGACTCGGTACGCAGCGCGTCGAGCTCCTCCTTGACCTTCTGCACGCCCTCGATGGCGTTCTTCTCGTTCTGCCACCGCGCGGTGAGCTCGGCGAGCTTCTCCTTGGAGTCGGCCAACTCGCCCTGCAGCGCGACGAGCCGGTCCTTGGAGGCTGCGTCGGTCTCCTTCTGCAGCGCCATCTCCTCGATCTCGAGTCGCCGCACGATCCGCTCGACGGCATCGATCTCCTCCGGGCGGGAGTCGATCTCCATCTTCAGACGGCTGGCTGCCTCGTCGACGAGGTCGATCGCCTTGTCCGGCAGGAACCGGGACGTGATGTACCGGTCCGAGAGCGTCGCCGCGGACACCAGCGCGGAGTCGGTGATGCGCACACCGTGGTGCACCTCGTACCGCTCCTTGAGCCCGCGCAGGATGCCGACGGTGTCCTCGACACTCGGCTCCCCGACGAAGACCTGCTGGAACCGGCGCTCGAGGGCCGCGTCCTTCTCGATGTACTTGCGGTACTCGTCGAGCGTGGTGGCGCCGACCAGCCGCAGCTCGCCACGGGCCAGCATCGGCTTGATCATGTTTCCCGCGTCCATCGAGCCCTCGCCGGTCGCGCCGGCGCCGACGATGGTGTGGATCTCGTCGATGAAGGTGATGATCTGACCCTCGGAAGCCGTGATCTCGTCGAGGACGGCCTTGAGCCGCTCCTCGAACTCGCCGCGGTACTTGGCGCCGGCGACCATCGATCCCAGGTCGAGCGAGAGCAGCGTCTTGCCCTTGAGCGACTCGGGGACGTCCCCGGCCACGATGCGCCGGGCCAGCCCCTCCACGATCGCGGTCTTGCCGACGCCGGGCTCACCGATGAGCACGGGGTTGTTCTTGGTCCGCCGCGAGAGCACCTGCACGACCCGGCGGATCTCCGAGTCACGCCCGATGACCGGGTCGATCTTGCCCTCGCGCGCACGGGCGGTGAGATCGGTCGAGTACTTCTCGAGTGCCTGGTACTGGTCCTCGGGGTTCTCGGTGGTCACGCGGGTGTTGCCCCGGACCGAGGTGAACGCGGCCTTGAGCGCGTCAGCGGTGGCGCCGAGCTCACTCAGGATCCTGGCCGCGTCGCCACCCGTGTGCCCGGCGGCGATGCCGACGAGGACATGCTCGGTGGAGACGTAGGCATCCCCCATCTCTGCCGCGAGCTCCTGCGAGGTACTGATGACGGCGAGCGCGTCGCGGTTGAAGTTGGGTGCGGCCATCCCCGAGCCGGAGGCCTTGGGGTAGCCGGCCACGAGCTCTTTGGCCTGGGTCAGTGCCAGCTGCGGGTCGATGCCGCAGGCCTGCAGCAGGGGGCCGGCGATGCCGTCCTGCTGTTCGAGGAGCGCCACGAGCAGGTGGCCCGGACGAACGTCCGGGTTCCCCGCCGCGGAGGCGGATTGGACTGCGGCCGACAGAGCCGCCTGGGTCTTGGTCGTGGGGTTGAACTGGCTCATGCGACCGGTCCTTTCTTCGACGTATGGTTGAGCGTACTGGAATCAATCCCGGCGCGTTGCCGCTCCGGACAGTCTGTACAACCCACTTCGCCTTGAGTCTATTCCGCTCAAGGTGGGCCGATGATGCGTGAACTCCGCCACGACTGGGTAAGTTTTCATTTCAGGTGCCTCCCCTCCCCTCCCCGGCACCCGCCCCTGCCGCGCCGCGACTCCGGTCCGCCGATGACCTACTGGCGCCCGCATCCGGCGATCACCGCCGTCGTCTACCTCCTCGCGATCACCGTTCCGATCGCCATCGTCCTGGCGGTGATCGGCTCGTCCCCGACGCTGCTGGAGAAGGTGCCCGAGGAGCACCGCGGGACCGTCGCCGCGTTCGGCGACGGCGCCGCCCGCCTGTCCGGTTCGGACGGGGGGATCTTCGGGTTCGACGACGCAGGCGCCTCGAACTCCACCGTCCAGGGCCTGCCCCTGCCCCGCCACGGGGACTGGTCTCCACGGCGCCCCGGGGACTATTCGTCCCCGGCCGGCCTGGCCTCCGGAATCGACTACTCGGTCGAGATCACCGAGGACGGCCACATCACGCACTGGCCGTGCGAGCACGAGATCCCCGTCCGCGCGTTCAACGCACCTCCGGGCAGCGAAGGGGACTTGATCTGGGCGATCGAGACACTGGCCTTCGCCAGCGGCCTGCCCCTGCGGTACGCGGGCCCGGGAACGGACGGCGAGCGGGACGCCGAGGGCGCCATCTCCGTCTTCCACGGGGACCATCCGATGTTCAGCGACCCCGAGATCGCGGGCGTCGGAGGGGTTGCGGCCTGGCCGCACGGATTGGTACTGCAGGGCGCGGTCACGCTTCGGCCCGGTCAGGTCACCCCGTACCCCGGCGACCCGTGGAGCCGCAGGCTGACCCTGCACGAACTCATGCACGCCCTGGGCGTGGGTCACGCAGGCGACCATCGTCACGAGATCATGACCACCAGACGACTCGACGACTTCAGAACAGCCCTCGGGCCCGGTGACCAGTTCGCCCTCCACATGGTCGGCTGCCGCTGATCGCCACCGCCACCGTCGCCGCCCCCCGAAATAAGGAATCGCTCGCCGTGGCGGCGGGAATGTCAGAGCCGTCGACTATGGTCATCGCGACGGCGATACACAAGAGAACGGCGCCGCGTGTACAACGGATGGGATGAGATGTCTGAGGCGGGCTTCAACCGGGCTGAGCAGCAGAATTATCCTCATTCCCCCTCCCTCCGGCGCCCGATGAGTCGTCCCCTATGGAGCCGCCTACTGGGCCCCGCTGCAGTCGTCGCGGTGGTCGTCGTCGGCCTCATCGCGGCCCTGGTGGGCCGGCGCCGGACCGCCACGACCAGCCAGCTCTCATCATTCCCGTCGGCCGCCAGCGTCCGAGCCGAAGTCGAGGACCCGGCCGCGGCCGCGGCCGGGGTCAACGAGCATCTTTTCGACGACGAGCTGCCCGTCTCCGGCAGCACGGACACCCCCGGCCCGGCCGGACCGTGCGACCATTCCCCGCCCGGATCCCACAAGGCGTCCGCCGAGCGCGTCGTCGTCGCCGGGCAGTCGCGTACCGGGCGTCGTCGTCCGGCCACGCGCGTCGCCCTGGCCGCGAGTCTGCTGACGCTGTGCACGGTCGGCTCGGTGATGGTGTCCGGTATCGCGCCCAGCACGTTCACCATCGCGTCGGCGGCCAGCTCCGACATCCCACTGCCGCCGGAGATCGCCGCGATCGTCGAGGAGCCCCGGCCGGACTGCACCGTCCTCAAGTGCGCGGTCCTGACGTTCGACGACGGCCCGGACCGCCACACGACCCCCGCACTGCTGGACGTCCTCGAATCCCGCGGAGTTCCGGCCAACTTCTTCGTGCTGGGCACGCTCATCGCGGGTAACGAGGACATCGTCCTCCGCATGCAGCGGCTGGGGATGGGCGTGGAGAACCACACCTGGGATCATCCCGACCTGACCATGCTCTCCCCCGCCGGCGTGACCGACCAACTGGCCCGGACCAACCAGGAGTTGTCCCGGGTGCTCGGGTACACACCCCGCTACATGCGGCCCCCGTACGGTGCGTGGACGCCCGGCTACACCCCGACCCACGGGATGCGTCCAGTGCTGTGGGAAGTCGATCCGCAGGATTGGTTGTACCGTAACTCGGCGACCGTCGTGCAGCACGTGGAAGGTCAGGTCGCCCCCGGTGACGTGATCCTGCTGCACGACATCCACCGGTCCTCGGTCGACGCTGTCCCGGGGATCATCGATTCGTTGCACGGCCGCGGGTACACCTTCGTCACCCTTGACGACCTGTTCGAGGCACGGCTCAACTGTCCCGTCGAGTTCTACTGCGCACCTCCGGCGCCCGGCCCGGGAATGGCGGCCCCGCTTCCCGCGCCGCTGGCCGCCACCCCGTCACCGGTCCTGCCCGCCAACTAGTAGCAGCGGTGGCGGTAGCGGGCAGGGCGCCTACCTGGTCAGCCGCCCCTCGACCATGTACTCGCCGGTGGGCGGCTGGTACTCGGCACTGATCCCCGTATCGGATCCCCGGGTGATGAGCCAGGTGCCGGTGGGGTCACAGGTGCCGGAGTAGATCTCTTCCCGGTAGACGCGGGCCCCGCCCTGGTCTCCCATCGGGATAAGAGCGCCCCGACATCCCGAGTTCGGGTAGCTCACGCCGGACCCGGCGGAGGAGAAGCTCATCCGCACGTCGACCGCGTAGTCAGACTGGCCCGGCCCGCGCTGGACCAGTTGGCCACCGTAGTTGCCGGCCGCCGGGGCGATCATGTTCTCCCCTGGCTGCGGCGATGTGGTCGGCTGCCCGGGTTCGGCAGACTCACCTGGTGCGGCCGGCTCACCGGGCGCGGCCGGTTCGCCCGGCGCGGCCGGTTCGCCCGGCGCGGTCGGCTCACCCGGCGCGCGGGTCGCGACGGGGTCGCCGGCAGTGGCGGCGCCGTCCTGTTCCGCCCCGTCACGCTCGTCATCGGTCGGCGCGGTGGTCTCGGCGGCCGCCGGCTGTTCCGCTGCGACCGGAGTGCCGTCCTCGGAGTCACGATCGACCACCAGGAACACCACGAGCGCGATCAGGGCGCCCGCCAATACGCCGACGAGCAGGAGCATCGGTCCCTTCGACGGCCCACGTCCGCGAGGTTCGTCACGGCCACCGGCCATAGCGGCCGAAATCGGTTCACCGCGCCTGTCACCCATGCACGCCTCCTCGACGAGTACTCGAGCACGGCGCCCTGGATCCGACAGGCCCGCACCCCTGGAACCTCGATCATCGCACTCCTCGCGACCCTTCGCCCCGTATCCGCATTCGCGTCCGGGCGCGTCCGGGACTATGGACGCCCCCGATCCATCTACTCCCACGCCCGCGCCGAATTGAGAGGACAATGGTGCGCAGCAAACGGAGGTGTGCAGATGAGAGACGGCGTCGTCGTGGACATGGGCGGCAGCGGAACGCGGATCGGTGCGGTCGTGGACGGCCACGTCGTACGGGTGCACAGTGCCCATGTCGCCACCGCGGAGGATCTCGCGGCGGCCGTCCTCGCCGTGGACCCCGCCCCCGCCGGCGTGGGCGTCTCCCTCAGCGGCAGTGTCGACGCGGACCGGGGCCGGGTCCTGGCCTCGCGGGCAGCGGCCTGGGCCGAGGGCGACCTACGCACGGAACTCGTCGCCCGGATAGAGGCCCCGGTCTCGGTGATCGGAGATGGGGACGCCCACGCCCTGGCCATGACCCGCCTGCCGAAAGTCCGCCACGGCGGCATCGCGATCTCCCTCGGCGCATCCCTGGCATTCGGCGCCCTCAACAGCCACGGCGCGCTCATCCATCCCTGCGGTGTCACCGGGTGGGACATGGGGCACTGGCGGATCGTGGACGACCACACCAACACCGAGGCGTGGTGGGCACTCGGCGGCCACGGCCTCTACGACCTCGAGCGCGAGCACGGCGACGACGCGGCGGAGCTCTACGCGTACCGACTTGCCTCGTTCCTCGTGGACACCGTGCAGATGTTCCGGCCACAGACGGTGCTGCTCACCGGCGGGATCGTGGTGGGCCTGGGCGAGGCGCTGCACGGCCCCGTCGCCGAGCAGCTCAACACCCTGCCGATCTCCGTGCCGACGCCCCGGGTCGTGTACTCGCCCTCCCGCGACACCGCCCTGTTCGGGGCGGCGGTGGCGGCGGGGCTCGCATTGCCGGAGATGCGCTAGGACCGGCGCGAGCGGTCACCGCCGGCCCGCAGCGTCGCTATTCGAGCAGCCCCCGCAGGTCGTCGGCGGTCAGGGCGGCGGAGAAGTGCTCGCCACTGTCCAGTACGGAGGCGAAGAGTTCGGCCTTGCGCTGCTGGAGTTCCACCACGCGCTCCTCGATGGTGTCGCGGGCGACCATCCGGTAGACCAGCACCGGGCGGGTCTGGCCGATGCGGTGAGCCCGGTCCACGGCCTGCGCCTCGGTCGCCGGGTTCCACCACGGGTCCAGCAGGAACACGTAGTCGGCGCCCACGAGGTTCAAACCCACTCCGCCGGCCTTGAGGCTCAGGCAGAACACCTGCGCCCCGCCTTCGGTGAACTGCCCCACGGCCCCGGCGCGGTCGGTGGTCTTGCCATCGAGGTGCGCCACCGTGATCCCCTCGGCCCGCAGCCGGTCCACGACGGTGTCGAGGTAGGTGGTGAACTGACTGAACACCAGCGCACGATGCCCCTCGGCCACCACCTCACGCAGCGAGGCCACCAGCTCGTCCGTTTTGGCGGACGGGATGTGCGCGTGGTCCGGATCGATCAGCGACGCGTCCAGGCAGAGCCGCCTCAGCACGGTGAGGCCGGCGAGTATCGAGATGCGGTTGGCGTCGAAGTCGTCCAGCAACGCCAACAGTGAGGCCCGCTGCCGGGCGAGCTCGCGGTCGTAGATCCGGCGGTGCGCGGCCGAGAGGTCGACCTCCATCACCGCATCGGAGCGCGGTGGCAGCTCCCCGGCCACCAACTCCTTCCGACGGCGGAGCAGGAACGGCCGCAGTCTGCGGCGCAGGCGCTGCAGCGCCTCGGCGTCGCCGTTCTTCTCGATGGGGGTGCGGTAGAGCGCCCGGAACTCCTTGGCATCGGGCAGCACGCCCCGGCAGGACAGTGCTGCCACCGCCCAGAGCTCGGCGAGGTTGTTCTCCATGGGCGTTCCGGTGACCGCCAGCAGGAAGTCCGCCCGCAGCCCGGCGAGCGCGGCGAAAAGCTTTGACGACGGGTTCTTGGCCTGCTGCGCCTCGTCGAGGAACACTCCCGCCCACGGCACGTCCGCGTACGACTCGGCGTCCAGGCGCAGGACGGTCGCGGAGGTCACCACGATGTCTGCCGTGGCCGCGTCATCGGCGACCGTGGTGGCGGACTTGGCCTCCGTCGCCGACCGGCGGGCGACCCGTAAGGAGGGGACGAACTTGCGCGCCTCCGCCTCCCAGTTCGGGACGACCGAGGACGGTGCCACCACGAGGAACGGCCCCGGGGACGCCTCCGTGGTCGAGCCCACGCCCTCCGAATGTGCATAGGACTCGTGGGCGTGGGCGATGAGCGCCAACGACTGGATGGTCTTTCCCAGGCCCATGTCATCGGCGAGGATCCCGCCGATCCGGTGCCGCCACAGCATGGCCAGCCAATCGAGCCCCTGCTGCTGATACGGCCTCAGCTCGGCCTCCAGCATCACGGGCACCGGGACGGGATCGGGCGTGTCGGAGGCCAGCTCGAGCAGTGCCTTGGCACGGCCCGTGGGCGGGGCCAGGTCGTCGGCCAGTTCGGCCAGGTCCGCAAGCAGTCCCGCCTGTCCCAGGCCGATCCGCATCCCGGTGCCGTCGGGGGTCCGTCCGGCCTTGTCGGCAGAGGCCGCGATCGCCTCCTCCAGCAGTACCCGCAGCTCCCCGAACCGCTCCAGATCCACCGTCACCAGCACGCCGTCGGCCGTGACGAATTCCTCTTGCCCCCGGACCACCGCCTCGAAGACCGCGGCGAACGGCACCGGCCGCCCCTCCACACTCACCGCCACCGACAGGCCCAGCCAGTCGATCCCCGAGGTGTCCTCCTCGGTCTCCACCGAGACCCGCAGCCCTTCGGCGGCCCGTCGGATCTCGGGCACCTCGTCCGAGACGGTCACGCTGATGTCCTCCAGCGCGTTGAGCTCGCCCACGCCCTCAACGAGCAACGCGCCGGCGTCCGCTCCGCCAACCCGGAACCCACCGACGTCGACCAGCCATTCCCACCCGGCCTCCGCGACCGCGTTCATCAACTCGATCGCGCGCGGGTCCGCCTCGTGCGGCCCGGTGAGCCCCAGGTCCGCCTCGGTCAACGGACTGCTCCGCCGCGTGTGCGTCCCGTCGGACATTCGCAGCACCATGACGTGGTACCACTGCGCCACCAGGTCCAGACCGGAGTCGATCCGCCGCCGACCCGGCCCGGAATCGCGGACTGTGGAGGGGCGGATGGTCAGCTCCAACTCCACATGGTCGAACTCGGGCAGCTCAAGCCGCCCCACGCGGTCGATCACCGGGAAGCGCTCGACCAGCTCGGGCAGGAACTCCGCACAGAACTCGGCGACCGCCTCGTCGGGGATGCTCAGTGAGCGCCACCTGCGCAGCCGCTCGGCCACCCCGGGCTCCAGCCGCCCCACCGGGCAGAGCTCCAACACCCGGCCGCTGATCACCGCGACCATGTCCCCGCGCTCACCCACGAGAGCGCCGGGCAGGGGGCGTCCGAACTCGTCGTCGTCACGGTCATCGAGGTCGCCGTGGTCGTCGTCGTGGTCGTCGTCACCTCCATCCGGGCCGCCGGCACCGTCCCGCGGTACCTCTGCCGCGGCGACCACGACCAGCTCCGACCCGTCCGGACTCCAGGTGGTCAATCCCACGCGGCGCGGCGGGCCGGGCCGGACGTCGAGCAACCCGTCACCGGGCACGATCTCCACGTCCGCCTCCGCCGCCGTGGCGAACAGGGGCCAGAGCGCGGGCACCTCGGCGTCGCACAGATCGAGCCACACACGCGCCTGACGATGACTGCGCGCGAGGGCGTCGACGGCCCGGAACCACCCGGACTGCGCGTGCGACATCCCGCCGTCCCAGCCGTAGCGCAGCCGATCCCACTCCACACCCGCCGACTTCCAGCGGCCGCCCTTACCCGGCACCACGATCCGCGCCTTGAGCCGGTTGCCCAGCCCTGGCTGGATGCCACCCGAGCCGTGCTCGAGCTCGGAATCGTCCGCCACCAGCGACAACTGGAGTCCGATCACCGGAGCCTCGACAACGTGCGCGCGGTGCATCTCGAGCGACTTCACGGACTCCTCCGCCAGCCTGCGCCACTCCGGGATGGCCGCGTGGTGGCGCCTCTGCTCGCCCACGAACAGCAAGAGCGCCGCGGCGTGCTTGCAGTTCAGCGCGACCGGACACGAGCAGATCGAGCGGGTGGGCCGGGCCGAACCGTCCGGGTCCGGCGCCGTGAGGTGGACGGCCGTGGAGTACCACCGGGAGCCGCTGCCCCGGACCTCGGCGGTGAACCGACGGTCGTCCGAGTGGTAGGTGACGCGCCGGAGCCTGCCCGCGTTCGCGTAACCGCGAGCGCGCCCCAGCGCGGCCGAGCCCACGAAGGACTCGATCTCGGACTCGGGGACCCACACGTCGGACTGGAGCACGCCGCCAGGCTAGAGGACGACGACGACAACGCGGCCCGCCGCTCGGCCCGGGGGCCCGTGCCTGTGGAGACGGACAAGGCTGTGGATGGCCGGGGGCTGCGGCCTGTCGGACTGCGGCGCTACTGTGTCGACACCCGATCGATCGTGGTCCACCATGCTCGACGCACATCCGGGACCCGCCGGTCTCACCAGGCTCGCCAGGAGGCTCCATGACCACCCACGGGGGAGAGCCGGTACCGCTCGCCGCCGCCCTCGACGCGCTGCGCATGGCCGGAATGGGGTCCCCCCGCGCCGAATCGCCCCACGACGAACCGCCCCGCGCCGACGGTGCCGATTCCGCCGCGGGGCCCGCGCGGGTCGCCGCGCACTGGCCGGACGGACCCGGTCGGGTCCTCGAGCGCACCGACGCCCTCGTGCTGTCGGAGGTCGCATGGGATCGGGACGTCGTGTTCGACGCTGTCCGCGAGGTCGCCGCGCTGGCGCACCTCGAGTACACACGGATCCGCCTGATCGAGGACCCGGCCGAGTTCCCCGTGGACCCGGAGGCGTTCGCCGAATTGTGCCGCGACGAGCGCTCGGAGAACCCCCTGCGCATGGGGTGGGTGCGCCACCTCGGGATCCTGGCCGACCGGCGGCTCGTGCGCCGGCTGCGCGAGTGGTCGGCGACGCACAGCCGCACCGCGGACCCGGTCTCGGGCGGAAGCGACGGCCTCGGTCACGTCGTGCGCGCCTATGCCGAGGCCGGGCGCTGGGTGGAGACCGACGGGGTGTTCGAGGGGATCCTCCTGTCGCCGGTCACCGACCTCGTGGAGGCCTATGTCGGGTTCATGATCGACCAGGGCGCGGCCGGATGGGACCACGACTGGCATCCCCGGGACGGGGTGATCGAGGAGTTCGGGACGGACCTGGAGATCGGCCGGCTCCTCACCGACGCGTTCTGTGCGGGGCTCGGCTATCTCGCTTTGGTGGACGGCGAGATCGCGATCGCTCGACGACCGGTCCTGCGTCTACTCGGGGCACCGGGGGTAGACGGGCGGCCGCGGTTTCACCACGAATCCGGGCCCGCCATCGAGTTCGCCGGCGGCGCCGGGCTGCACTTCCTCACGGGCGTCCTCTTCCCGGGCTGGACGCACCGGGCGATCGTCGACGGCGCGCTCACGATGCGGTACGTCCGCGACATGGAATGGCCGGACGTGAGAATCGCCGCGTACTCGTCCATGCCGCCGGCTGCGCTCCTCGACGGTCTCGAACCCGAACTCGTCGACATGGGCGCCGAGGGCACACTGCTGTACCGGATCGACGCCATGCCCGATCATGACCGACCGGTCTGGTACACGGTGACGACCGACCCGGCCACGAACCGTGAGCGCGGCGAGTTCGTCCCACCCGAGGTGGGAACGCAGAAGTCTGCGGACGCCGCCCGGGCCGCAGCCCTGGGCGTCTCCGTCGAGGACTACCTACGCATGATTCGCGAGGGCTGAACGGTCAGGCCTGCGCGCCCGGGGCGTCGTGCGCCCCGGCCGCCCGGCGGGACAGCACGTGCTCGGCGACGATCACCAGAGCCACGAGGATCGCGCCGCCGATCGCGGCCGCCACCACGACAAGCCAGTCGTCGCCGGGGCCGAACACGGCGCCCACCTCGTCGTCACGCCACGGCCACAGGGCGCGCAGCGAGCCGATCATCAGACCCACCATGACGATCAGCGTGGGTTTGCGGAAGTCCTCCATCAGTCGATCGAGGACCTTGACGAACAGCGCGATCCCCACGAACGCGCCGGCGATGAACACCGCGATGTACGGGATGTTCCGGTCGCTGACGGCGTTCATCGTGGGCACGTACAGACCCAGCGCCATCAGCAGGAACGAGCCGGACATCCCCGGAAGCACGAGCGCACAGATCGCCACCGCTGCCGCGACGAACACCAGCAGGTGGGACGGATCGCTGATATCGCCGCGGGGCAGGCTTGTCAGCGAGAAGGCCAGCACGGCGCCCACCACGAGCAGGAGTGCGAGCACCCACGTACGCCCACCCGGGGTCTGGCGGGCCATGCTCAACGGCACGAAGATACTCGCGGCCACCATGCCGAAGAACAGGCCGCTGGAGATCTCCGGCTGGTTCTCGACGAAGTCTCCCAGCACGCCGGCCATGGTGAAGACCATGGCGAGCATGCCCAGCGCGAGAAGCCCGAGCAGCCACCAGTCGGCGTGCCGGAACGCGGCCCTGGTCCGGGCAGCCCGGCCCTTGCCGAGGATCGCCGAGCGCATGCCGTCGACGATGTGCGCGCCGGTGTCGAGCAGACGCGGGTACACGCCCACGACCAGCGCGACCGTGCCACCCGAGATACCCGGGACCAGCTCGGCCATACCGATCAGTGCGCCTCTCAGCACATTGCCGACCGCCTCGACCGGGCCGGGCCGACCGGGGACGGGGCTGGCGGGATCGAGATCGGAGTCCGCAACGGGGTCGTGGTGCACCGACTCGGCGGGCACCGTGCCGGCGGGCGTGGCCTCGACGGGCTCGGAGTCGGGACGGGAAGGCTCGACAGACATCCCTCCACCTTCCCCGAAGAACCACCCGGGCGGCTAACCACCACCCGCTTCGCCGCAGGAAGTGTGACCAACCCGTCATCGCCGAGGCGACTAGAATCGATCTGCAGATCCGCGCCCTCCTCGCGCGCGGGCCGGCGGGAAAGGAGCGTGCGCGATGCCGATGCACTATCCCCCGCTCGCCGACGGCACCTATCGCTACGGCGACGAGCCCCGTCCGCTGCCCTCCCCCGAGCCCGGCCCCGACCCCCTGTCGCCGAACTCGCCGCCGCCGACCGCTCCCGGCCTCCCCGGCGACGCATCACCGCCCGTGGCGCCCGCCGGATCATCCCGCCCGCGCGGAACCGTCGCCGCTGTCGCGATCGTGGGCGGGCTCGCGCTCGTCGTCGTCGCCGTCGTCGGCATGGCACTGTTCGGCCCCGGCGCCGACCGCAGCGGCCCCACCGACACCATCCGTGGTCCGTTCCCGGGCTCCGGCCCCGCGCAGGCGCCGATCCCCGGCCCGGGCGAGTTCACCGTCGACGGCACGTTCACCGTCGTGTCCACGCCCGCCGACCCCGTCTCCGGCGACCGCGCCGGCTGCGACATGCCCGACTCCCTCTCCGACATCGGCGAGGGCACGCCCCTCACCCTCGTCGAGGACCACACCGGCCGCGAGATCGATGCCCGCCTGGCCTACGACGGCGGCGACCTGTCCTCCTGCATGTTCACCTTCCAGTTCCCCGACGTCACGCCGGACGGCACGCTGTACCTGATCGAACTCCCCGGCCGCGGCCAGCTGGTCTACACCGAGGACGAACTGCGCGCGGGTGTCGACATCTCGTTGGGCCGGTGAGTCCGCCGCCGCGGCTAAGCTGAAGACCACGCCCGACGACGACAGCCACGGCCAACGGGAGTACCAGACGACGACGTGACGGGAGGCGCATCAGGTGGGCAGTGAGAAGCGCGGACCGGAGGACGCGAGCGACGTGTGGTCCACGGACGGCGCGGGCCGTGTGGACGACGATTACCGCCTCCCCGACGTCGAGGAGGTCGTCGACGACATCGACCTGGAGCCCTACCTCGATCGGCGCCACGACCCGCTGGCCGGGCCGCTCGACGAGCCCGCCGCAGTCGATGTCTCCGCGCCCCCGCTGCTGGTGCTGCGCGACCTGCTGAACGACGAGCGCTTCCCCGAGATCTTCCACCGCGCGCTACGGCACGCCGACCCCGACTTCCGTGAGTTGTTCCCGCGCGACGCCGGGCCGGTGCTGCGCGAGTTCGTTCGGGCGATGTCGTGGGCGCTGGTCACCACCGAAGAGGCGCGGGGCGACCGCACGAAGGTCGAGGAGGTCGTCGATTTCGCCCGGCACCTGGGCGCCGACCACCGCAAGCTCGAACTCGCTCCCCGGCACCATCAGCGTTTCGGAGAGGCGCTCACCGACACGCTGCGGCATCTCGCCGGGAAGGACTGGGACGACAGACTGCAGACGACGCTGGGCACCGCGTACCGGGTGCTGTCGTCTGCACTTCAGCAGGGAGCCGGGCAGGAGGACGGGCCCGCACGCGTCGGCGCGACCGTCGTGGAGGTGATGCGTCCCACCCGGGACGTCGCGGTGGTACGGCTGATCAGCGACACCATGATCGACTACCACCCAGGCCAGTACCTGAGTGTGCTCACGCCGTACTCGCCGGGCGTGTGGCGGCGGCTGAGCCCGTCCATCCCGTCGAACCCGGCCGGGCAGATCGAGTTCCACGTCCGCGATGTGCCGGGCGGCGAACTCAGCGGCTCGCTGGTGCGTGGCGTGGGCGTCGGCGACCGATGGGTGCTGGCCCGGCCGCTCGGCATGCTCGAGGTGGACCGCACCGAGCCGTTCCGCGACGTGTTGATGATCGCCGGCGGCACCGGGATCGCGCCGCTGCGCTGCCTCGTGCTGGACATGCTGCGCCACGGCCAGAACCCACGCGTGCACCTGTTCTACGGCGCCCGGTTCCCCGGCGACCTGTACGACCTGCCGACCCTGGTCGACCTCGCGGCCACGTCCCCGTGGCTGACCATCCAGCCGGTGTCGGAGGAGGACGAGGACCCGTGGTGGGCCGGCCCCGCCGAGGAACTCCCCCGGACACTGCACCGGCGCCAGACCGGGACGCTCGTCGACGCGGTCACCCGCTGGGGCTCGTGGGCGGACCGCCAGGTGATCATCGCCGGCTCGCCCGACATGCTGCGAGCGACCGTCCGCGGCATGGTGGCCGCCGGCACCCCGCGCGAGAACATCGACTTCGACCGCCCCTGAGGCGCCGCCTCGACGGCCCCTGCCTCAGACGTCGGAGGTCTCAGACGCCGGCGTTGCCGTCAGCTCCGCGGTTCGCGACCGCATCGTCGCCGCTGTCCTCGCCCTCGCCCTCGTCCGGATCGGCGGCCGCGCCGTTCTGCGACCGGCTCGTGGTGGACTTCGAGGTGCCCGACGTGGTGGTGCGCGTCGTCGAGCTCGTGGACGAGCTCTTGGTGGAGGAACTCGTCGTGGGGCTGGTCGTGGAGGAGCTCGTCGTGCGACTGGTCGTCACGCCGCAGGGCTGGAACACGCGACGGAACTGGTCCGGCACACCCAGCTGTTCGAGCTGCTCACGGCATACATCGGAGGCCGGGGCCGCCAGGAATTCCCAGTGGTCCTCGCGCCAGGTGTACAGCTCGCTCTCGCCGCCGTCGCGCGTGACCAGCAGGAATTGCGGATCGCACTCGCGCACCCTGGTTCCCTCGCCGAGCTCGTCCGCCACGAAACCCGCCGTGCACCGCTGTGCGGCGGTCGGCGGCCCTGTCGTGGTGGGCGTGGTCGTGGTCGGGGAGCTGCGCGTGGTGGAGGTGACCGTCGACCTGGTGGGCGTCGTGGTGGGCGTGGCGGTCTGGTCGTCGCTGTTGCTGCGCGAGGCCAGCCACATCACGGTGCCGGCGACCAGCACCACCGCGAGCAGCGCCGCGACGATCATCCACGGCGTCGGGTTCCGGCCACCGTCGTCGTCCCGGCCATCACCGCCCGAGCCGGGCCCCCCAGGCGGGACGTCACCGGGCGGCGGGCCGTCGCCGGCCGGGATCTCGCCCGTGTGAGCCGGTCCGCCGGCCGCGATGCCGGCCGTGGGAGCCGGCCCGTCAGATTCGTCGTCGTACTGCGACCACGCCACCGACCCTGGGCCCGACTCGACCGGCGGCAGCGCGTTGGTCGGCGGGTCGGCCGGTGGGAACTGCTGCGTGGGCGGGTCACCGCCCTCGTTCGCGGCGGGCGGGAACTGCTCGGTGGGCGGATCTGCGGGGCCGTCGCCGTTGCGTGAATCATCGCCGTCGCGCGGATCACGCGGTCCGGTCACCGCCCCACCTCCGCGGCCGGCTCTTCGGTGACCCGCCCGTTCGCGAGCACGGGGACCGCCTTCCGGATGCGGCTGACCTCGTCGTCGTCGATCTCCACCACCAGCAGCCCCGAGCCCTGCGCCGCGATCTCCTCACGCACAGTCCCGTCCGGCCCCACGAGCAGCGAGTGACCGATGCCGGTCGGCGCGCCGTTCTTCACCTCGACGCCCTCCACCTCGGGATCCGCCTGGTCCACGGCGAGCAGGAACGTGGTGGCGTCCAGCGCGCGGGCGCCGGCCAGCAACCGCCACTGGTCGACCTTGCCGGGCCCCGACCCCCACGACGCGCTGCACAGCGTCAGGCGCGCGCCGTCGGCAGCGAGGCGCCGGTACTGGCCGGGGAAGCGGATGTCGTAGCAGACGCTCAGCCCGATCCCCACGCCGTCGATGGTCACCACGCGCGTGGTGTCACCGGGCTCGACCGTGTCGGATTCGGCGAACCCGAACGCGTCGAACAGGTGGATCTTGTCGTAGCCGAGGTGGAGGTCCTCGCCGGCGCCGCCCGCGCCGTCCCCGGCCGGCCCGGTGACCAGGAGGGTGTTACGTACCCTGCCGCCCTCGCCGGGGGTGAACATGCCGACGACGACGACGACGCCGTACTCCCGCGCGACCTCGGCCACCGCGGTCGCCCACGGGCCGTCGACGGGTTCGGCGATCTCGTCCAGCCGGCCGGCGCCGAATGCGCGCATGGTGGCCTCGGGGAACACCACGAGGCGTGCCCCCCGGCCGGCGGCCTCGGCCACCCGCTCGCGGACCTTGCGCAGATTGTCCTGCGGGTCGCGTCCGGACAGGATCTGGGCGGCGGCGATGCGCACTGCGGGCCTCCTCGTCGGCTGCGGTCGAACTGCGGTCGACCCCGGGGCCGGGCGGGCGCCTGACCGGGATCGGACTGCGCTCGACGTTACCCGTCCGCGAGGGCCCGGACCCGTCGGCCGACTGTGCGCCTGACCACGCGCGCCCCGGCCTCAGTCCTCGTCGTCACGCTGGTGGCGGGGCCGCCAGACCACCACGGAGGTGGAACGCGGCACGTGCACCAACTCGCCGGAGCGGCCGGGTCGTCCCTGCCTCCGCTGCAGGTCGGCGAGCTCGTCGATCAGGTCGGCCACACGGCTGCGCAGCGCGTCGACCTGATTGGTCAACTCGATGATCCGCTTGATGCCGGCGAGGTTCACGCCCTCCTCCTGGCTGAGCCGCTGCACCTCGCGCAGCATGGCCACGTCGCGCAGCGAGTAGCGGCGGCCGCCGCCCCGGGTGCGTTCGGGGGTGACGATCCCGAGCCTGTCGTAGGTGCGCAGCGTCTGGGCGTGCAGCCCCGACAGCTCCGCGGCCATGGAGATCACGAGCACGCTGTCGTCGGGACCGAGGTCCTCGACGTCCAGCCGGGGGCTCATGCCGACCCGGCCCAGCCCGACCGCGGATCGAAGCCTGCCGCGCGGAGCGCCTCGTCGTATGCGGCGAGTTCGGCTTCGGCCATCCCGGCGGGGGGCGTGGCCACCCGGAGCGTGACCTTGAGGTCGCCGGTTCCGGACTTGCGTGCGATGCCCCGGCCCCGCACCCGCAGGATCTGGCCGTCCCGCGATCCGGCGGGGACCTTGACGGTCACCCGGCCGGTCAGGGTCGGGACGGACACCTGTGCACCCTGCACGAGCTCGGGATAGGACACGGGCAGGTCGACCAGCAGGTCCGCGCCGTCGCGCTGGAAAACCGCGTCCTTCTGTACCGTCACCGTGACGTACAGGTCGCCGGAGGGCGCACCCCGGAAGCCGGCCTCGCCCTGTCCGGAGAGCCGGATGCGCTGGCCGTCGGAGACCCCCGCCGGCACCTTGACGTTGATCGTGCGGGTGCGGTCGGTGACGCCACTGCCTCCGCAGTCGGTGCACGGGTCGTCGATCTTGGACCCGGTACCGCCGCAGTCGGTGCAGGGCTCGGCGAAGCCGAACGCACCCTGGTTGCGCTGGGTGACGCCGGCGCCGTGGCAGGTGCCGCACACCTTGGGGCTGGTGCCGGGCTTGGCGCCGCTGCCGTGACAGGTCAGGCAGGGCGACGCCGAGGAGAGCTTGATCTGGACGGTCTCACCGAGCGCGGCCTCGCGGAACGAGAGCGTCAGCGCGGTCTCCACGTCCTGACCTCCGCGCGGGCGCTGCGCCCGGGACCGACCGGTTCCGCCGCCGCCGGCGCGTCCCTGGTTGAACAACCCGCCGAACAGGTCGGAGAAGCCTCCGGCCCCGCCGGCCGGTCCGCCGCCGCCGAACAGGTCGCCGAGATCGAAATCGCTGGTGGTGGTGTAACCGCCGCCGCCTCCGGGCGCGCCGAAGCCGCCGAACCCGCCCGAGGAGACCTGGGCGCGGAACTCGTCGTACTCCTTGCGCTTGGCCGGATCACCGATGACGTCGTTCGCCTCGCTGATCCGCTTGAACTTCTCCTCGGCCGCGGTGTTGCCCGGGTTGGAGTCCGGGTGGTTCTCGCGGGCGAGCTTGCGGTACGCCTTACGGATCTCGTCCTGCGTGGCGGTCTTGGAGACGCCCAGCTCGGCGTAGTAGTCCTTCTCGACCCATTCGCGCTGGCTCACCAGACGCCTCCTTTCTGTCCTGCTTTGTAGTTAGTTTCTCAGGTCTGCCGGGGTGTGCAGGTGCGGTCCGCCTGATGCGGGCCGCACCTGCACGTGCCGGTCGCCTCTGTCAGCGGACGATGACCATCGCCGCGCGCAGGGTGCGCTCGCCCATGCGGTAGCCCTTGCGCAGGACGGTGCCGAGCACGGGCTCGCCGCCGTCGGACTCGTCCTGCACGGCCTCGTGCAGGTTCGGGTCGAAGGGGTCGCCCTCCTCGCCGAACTGCTCGACGCCCTGGCCCGCCAGGAGCGCGACCATCTTGTCGGCGAAGGCCTTGAGCGGCCCGTCGGCCAGGTCGCCGTGATCGCGGGCGCGGTCGAGATCGTCCACCACGGGGAGCAGCTCGGAGAGCAGCCCCGCGCGGGCGGCCTCGATGCCGGCCGTGCGCTCGCGGTCCATGCGGCGGCGGTAGTTGGCGAACTCCGCCGACACCCGCTGTAGGTCGGCGGTGCGCTCGTCGAGCTGCGCCTGCAGCCCTGTCGACGCCTCGTCGACGATCTCGCCCTCGAGCGCACCGTCCCCGCCGGCCGCGGCGGCCTCAGCCGCCGCGGCCTCGTCGGCCACCTCGGCCGCGTCGACGGTCTCGGCGTCGGCACCGGCCCATGCGGCCTTGTCGGTCTCCGGTCCGTCAGCGTGGGGCGAGGTCACTTGGAATCGCTCCCGGTCTCGTCCTCGTCGACGACCTCGGCGTCCACCACGTCGTCGTCATCGGACCCCGCGGATGCGCCCTCCCCGGCCTCGGCACCCTCGGCCGCGGAGGCCTCGTAGATCGCCTGGCCGACGGCCTGCGCCTCGGTGTTGACCTTCTCGACCGCGGCCTTGATCGCGTCGACGTCCGAGCCCTCGAGAGCGGTCTTGGCCTCGGCGATCGCCGACTCGAGCGTGGACTTCTTGTCGGCCGGGATCTTGTCCTCGTTCTCCGAGACGAACTTCTCCGTCTGGTAGATCGTGGACTCGGCCTGGTTGCGGGCGTCCGCCTCCTCGCGACGCTTGGCGTCCTCGGCGGCGTGATCCTCCGCATCCTTGATCATCTGGTCGATCTCCTCCTTGGACAGACCGGAGCCGTCCTGGATGACGATCGTGTTCTCCTTGCCGGTGCCCTTGTCCTTGGCGGTGACGTGGACGATGCCGTTGGCGTCGATGTCGAAGGTCACCTCGACCTGGGGCACGCCACGCGGAGCCGGGGCGATGCCGGCGAGCTCGAAGGAGCCGAGCAGCTTGTTCTGCGCGGCCATCTCACGCTCGCCCTGGAACACCTGGATCTGCACCGACGGCTGGTTGTCGTCCGCCGTGGTGAAGGTCTCCGAGCGCTTGGTCGGGATGGTGGTGTTGCGCTCGATGAGCTTGGTCATGACGCCGCCCTTGGTCTCGATACCCAGCGACAGCGGGGTCACATCGAGCAGCAGGACGTCCTTGACCTCGCCACGGAGCACGCCGGCCTGCAGCGCGGCACCCACGGCGACGACCTCGTCCGGGTTGACGCCCTTATTGGGCTCCTTGCCCCCGGTGAGCTCCTTGACCAGGTCGGTCACGGCGGGCATACGGGTCGAGCCACCGACCAGGACCACGTGGTCGATCGAGGACACCGAGATGCCGGCGTCCTTGATCACGGCCTGGAACGGCTGACGGCAGCGGTCGAGCAGGTCCTGGGTGATCTTCTGGAACTCGGCGCGGGTGAGCGTCTCGTCCAGGAAGAGCGGGTTCTTGTCCGCGTCGACCGTGATGTACGGCAGGTTGATCGAGGTGGACTGCCCGGAGGACAGCTCGATCTTGGCCTTCTCCGCGGCCTCCCGCAGACGCTGCAGGGCCATCTTGTCCTTGGTCAGGTCGATGCCGTTCTGCGCCTTGAACTTCTCGACGAGCCAGTCCACGATCCGCTGGTCCCAGTCGTCGCCACCGAGGTGGTTGTCGCCCGAGGTCGCGCGGACCTCCACGACGCCGTCGCCGATGTCGAGCAGCGAGACGTCGAACGTGCCGCCACCGAGGTCGAAGACCAGGATGGTCTGCTCCTGCTCGCCCTTGTCCAGCCCGTAGGCCAGGGCCGCGGCGGTGGGCTCGTTGACGATGCGCAGGACGTTGAGCCCGGCGATCTGGCCGGCGTCCTTGGTGGCCTGACGCTGGGCGTCGTTGAAGTAGGCCGGAACGGTGATCACGGCATCCGTGACGTCCTCACCCAGGTAGGACTCGGCGTCCCTCTTGAGCTTCTGCAGCGTACGGGCGCTGATCTCCTGCGGGGTGTAGGTCTTGTCGTCGATCGAATCCGACTTCCAGTCGGTGCCGATGTGCCGCTTGACCGAGCGGATGGTGCGGTCGACGTTGGTGACCGCCTGGTTCTTGGCCGGCTGGCCGACGAGGACCTCGCCGTTCTTGGCGAAGGCGACCACCGACGGGGTCGTGCGCGACCCCTCGGCGTTGGCGATGACCTGGGCCTCGCCGCCCTCCAGGACCGCGACCGCCGAGTTGGTGGTGCCGAGGTCGATACCGACTGCACGTCCCATGGTGAACTCCTTACTGTTCCCGCGAATGATGACTGCTGTTCAGCGACCCCGACTCAAGTCCGGGGCCCGTCCCTCCACAGTGTGGTGTCCACACTGCCCGCCGTTCGGTGGCGAGTCAACCCGAGTTGAGCCTGGGCCGCTGAGGTTTGACGCTCCGTATAACTAAGACGCGCAGGGTTCCATTCCCGGAGTGAGCCAACTCACGCACAGACCTGCGCCGCGCCGGCTCAAAGTCGGCCGGGCGACGCGGACGAGGCCGGGCGCGCACGGCGACAGTGCCCCCGGGGCTGCCGGGTCACCCGCCCCTGAAATGAGGACGACGACGACAACGACGTGGTGGTCGTTGTCGTCGTCGTATCGCCCGTGGCCCGGTGGGCCGACGGACTCGGGTCAGATGACGCCCTGGGCGAGCATCGCGTCGGCGACCCGGCGGAACGCGGCGATGTTGGCGCCGGCGATCAGGTCGCCGGGCTGGCCGTACTCCTCGGCGGTCGCGGCGGCGGTCGCGTGGATGTTGGTCATGATGCGGTCGAGCTCGGAGTCGACGCGCTCGAAGTCCCACAGCAGACGGCCGGCGTTCTGCCGCATCTCCAGGCCACTGGTGGCCACGCCGCCGGCGTTGGCGGCCTTGGCGGGGCCGAACAGGATGCCCTTGGCGTGGATGACCTCGATGGCCTCCTCGGTGCAGGGCATGTTGGCACCCTCGGCGATGAGGCGGCAGCCGTTCTCGGCGAGCGTGCGCGCGGCGTCACCGTCGAGCTCGTTCTGGGTGGCACACGGCAGCGCGATGTCGCACTCGACCTCCCACACCGACCGGCCCTCGAAGTAGGTGCAGTTGCCGCGCTCGTCGGCATAGGCCGAGAGGCGCTCGCGGCGCACGTCCTTGATCTCCGACAGCAGGTCCAGGTCGAGGCCGTCCTCGTCCAGCACGTAACCCTGGCTGTCCGAGCAGGCCACGACGGTGGCGCCGAGCTGCGAGGCCTTCTTGGCCGCGTACAGCGCGACGTTGCCCGAACCCGAGACCACGACGCGCGAGCCCTCGAGGGTGAGCCCCGGGCAGTCGCGCAGCATCTCGCGGACGAAGTAGACCAGCCCGTAGCCGGTGGCCTCGGTGCGCGCCCAGGAACCGCCGTAACCGACGCCCTTGCCGGTGATCACGCCGGCCTCGTTGCGGCCGGTCACCTTGCGGTACTGCCCGTACAGGTAGCCGATCTCGCGACCGCCCACGCCGATGTCGCCGGCGGGCACGTCCAGGTCGGCACCGATGTGGTGGGCCAGCTCGGCCATGAACGACTGGCAGAAGCGCATGACCTCGCCGTTGCTCTTGCCGTGTGGGTCGAAGTCGGAACCGCCCTTGCCGCCGCCCAGGCCGAGGCCGGTGAGGGCGTTCTTGAACACCTGCTCGAAGCCGAGGAACTTCAGGGTGTCCTCATCGACGGACTTGTGGAAGCGCAGGCCGCCCTTGTACGGGCCGAGGTCCGAGCTGAACTGCACGCGGAAGCCGCGCTGGACCTGCACCACGCCGTTGTCGTCCACCCAGGGCACCCGGAAGGAGACCACGCGCTCGGGCTCGATGATGCGCTTGAGGATGCCCCCCTCGACGTACTCGGGGTGCTGGTGCACGACGGGCGCGAGCGACTCGAGGACTTCGTGCACGGCCTGCCGGAAGAGAACCTGTCCGGGATTGCGTCGCACCACTGTGTCGAGAGCCTCGTGGAGTGCGGCGTCTGCGTCGGACATGGGACCTCCGGTCGATATGTATCTGGGGATGACGCGTACGTCGTTGCCGAAGAGGCAGCCTAGCGCCCAGTGGCGAAATTCTTCGACTCAGCCTCTTCTGAAAAATCGCCCAACTAATCCCACTAATCACACGTGTCACACTGGACTCAGTAATCACAGCTCCGTAATCTTGCTCGCGACCGGTCGACCTCTCCAGTCGCTCACCGTGCATCACGGAAGGCCACCATGCGTATCTCTTCGAAACTCGCCGCACTCGGCGCGGCCGCGGCACTCGTCGTCACCGCGACGCCCGCCGGCGCCGAGCCCGCCCCCGAGCCCGCGGCGCCCCCCTCCCCCTCCGCGACGGCCCTCCCCGCGCTCGACGGGGCGTTGGGACCCCAGCTGACGTCGCTCGTCGAGGCGCTCAAGCGCGATCTCGGTCTGACGCCCGAGCAGTTCCTCGACCAGGCCGGCATCGGCCAGCGCCTCGCCGAGGCGCGTCCCGGGTGGGAGCAGAAGTTCCGCGAGGCGTTCGGCGGCGTCTGGCTCGACGACGACGGCACCGGCATCGTCGGCGTGGTCGAGGGAGCGATCGGCGACACCCTCCGCGACGAGGCGACCGACGCCGGATTCACCGTCCGGGACGTGGCGTTGACCACACACGAGCTCGATGCGCGTGAACGACAGGTCGGCGCGATCGTCGAGGGCATGCCCACCGACCTCAGGGAACTCGTCACCGGTGTGCGTGTCGATCCGACCCGCAACGCCGTCGTCGTCACCACCCGTGGCGGTGACGCCGCCCAGCTCGGCACCATCGACTCCCGGCTCCACGACCTCGCCGAGGTCGACATGATCGAGGCCCCCGACCCGGCGTGGGACACCGCGCCGTTCGGGAGCCAGGGCGGCGAGACCGGCTCCGGCGGCGAGCCGACCACCGACGGACTCACGCCCGCCGCCACCGGTGAGGGCGCGGGCGGCGCTGGCGCGGGCGCCGGACTCGGCGCGCTGACCGGCGGCGACGGCGGCTCGCTCGGAAGCCTGGCACTACTCAACGAGACCGGGTTCATCCCCGAGGGCCCGATGCGCACCATCGTCGAGTTGCTGTCCGGCTTGACCCCCGGGACCGGCTCGATCATCGACGGAATGAACGAGACCGTGCCCAACCCCGACCCGCAGCCCACGCCGCAGGCGCGTCAGCGCGCCCAGGCGGACGCGGCGCCCAGGGGCCCGGTCGTCGGCGGCACCGGCTACATGGTCCGCGTTCCGAACGGGGTGCTCGAGTGCTCCACCGGGTTCAACGGTGAGCTGGACGGCAAGCCCGTCGTCATCACCGCCGCCCACTGCGCCGGCGCAGACGGCACCCGCGCCGCCCTCGCCGACGGCGAGGAGTTCGGCACCATGACCGGCACCAAGCGTGAGGCGATCGACACCGCCCTCATCGCGGTGGACGAGAGCGCGGCCGAGCGGTTCAGCAACAACCTCGTCAGCGCCGACGGCAACGCGCCCCAGTCGATCATCGGCACCGCCGAGCCCGTCGTGGGCCAGAAGGCCTGCAAGACCGGCTTCCGCACCGGGTTCTCCTGCGGCACCATCTCGCAGGTGGACGCCGACATCGACGTGGCCGGCTCACGCACCATCGCCGGCGCGTTCACGGTCGACCTGTGCGCCCTCCCCGGCGACAGCGGCGGCGTGGTCTTCTCGGGCGACCGCGCACTGGGCATCTCCAGCGCCTCCAACGTGGCCGACACCGGGACCTGCGCCAACGCCGAGGCGGTGTCCAAGGCCGCCGGGTTCACCCCGCGCCTGTCGGCGGTCCCGATCTCCGACGTGCTCGCCGCGCACCAGGGTCTGACACTGCGCACCAACTGAAACACTGACCGTCACGCGGGCCCCGTCCGCGAGTGGGGAACCCTCAGGTAAGGGAGACCTCAACTCGTGGAACGGGGCCCTTGTGGCATACCTTTGACCTCAACACTGTCGACGGGTGCCTTTAATACGGAAATACGGTGCCCGTGCGTCGAGAAGTGCGACGAAAGGCCGCGAACCATGTCAGGCGTGACCATCACTCTCGGGACGATAGGCGTCCTACTCAGTTTGATCTGCTGGGCCTCCTTCATCGGAGGAGTCTCGCGGATGGTGCGGAGCATCATGCTCGGCCAGAAGGACGGCTTCAATCGATTCGGGCCGGTCTTCGCCCGACTGAAGAACGTCATCGTGGAGGTCGCCGCCCACACGCGGATGGCGCGTAAGCGCTCGGTGGGCTTCTTCCACTGGTTCGTCATGGTGGGCTTCATGCTCGGCTCGATCGTCTGGTTCGAGGCCTACATCCAGACGTTCAACCCGCGCGGCGGCTGGCCGTGGCTGTCGGACCAGGTCTGGTACCACGCCATCGACGAGTTCCTGGGCCTGGGCACCGTCATCGGCATTCTGGTACTTATCATCATCCGCCAGGTCAACCAGCGTAAGGGCCTCAACCGGTTCACCGGATCGGACCGCAAGGCCGCCTACTTCGTCGAGGCCGTCGTGCTGCTCGAGGGCCTGGGCATGATCTTCGTCAAGGCCGGCAAGCTCGCCCTGCTGCGCGCCGACGGATACGGCTTCCACTGGAGCACCGACTGGGTCACCGGCCCGCTGTCGACGATCCTGCCCGCCAACGAACTCATGGTCTCGATCTTCGCGCTGATCAAGCTGCTCACCGGCATGATCTGGCTGTACGTCGTGGGCCGCAACATCACCTGGGGCGTCGCCTGGCACCGCTTCTCGGCGTTCTTCAACATCTACTTCAAGCGCGAGGCCGACGGCCGCACCGCGCTCGGCGCGCTCAAGCCCATGACCATGGACGGCGAGGCTCTGACCATGGAGAAGATCGAGCAGCGCACCGAGGAGGACGAGGACTTCGAGCCCCTCCTGGGCGCCGGCGCGATCGAGGACTTCTCGTGGAAGGGCTGGCTGGACTTCTCCACCTGTACCGAGTGTGGCCGCTGCCAGGAGCAGTGCCCCGCCTGGAACACCGGTAAGCCGCTGAGCCCCAAACTCATGATGATGGCGCTGCGCGACCACGGCGCGGCCAAGGCGCCGTACCTGCTCGCGGGTGGCAAGACCACGATGGGCGAGGAGACCGGACTGGTCGACGCCGAGGGCAACCCGGACGAGACCAAGCTGGCAAAGATCCCCGAGGCCGCCCGCATCGAGGCCCAGCGCCCGCTGGTCGGCAGCACCACCGGCGACGTCTCCGAGGACCCCACCCTCGCCGGCATCATCGACCCGGAGGCCCTCTGGTCCTGCACCACCTGTGGCGCCTGTGTCGAGCAGTGCCCCGTGGACATCGAGCACGTCGACCACTTCATCGACATGCGTCGCTACCAGGTGCTCATCGAGTCGGAGTTCCCGACCGAGCTGGCGGGCCTGTTCAAGAACCTCGAGAACAAGGGCAACCCGTGGGGCCAGAACAACTCCGGCCGCGACGAGTGGATGAACGCCCTCGACTTCGACATCCCGGTCATCGGCTCGGACATCGAGGACTTCTCCGACACCGAATACCTGTTCTGGGTCGGCTGTGCCGGCGCCTTCGAGGATCGCGCCAAGAAGACCACGCAGGCCGTGGCGACGCTGCTGCACACCGCTGGAGTGAAGTTCGCGGTGCTGGGCCAGGGCGAGACCTGTACCGGTGACTCCGCCCGCCGCGCGGGCAACGAGTTCCTGTTCCAGATGCTCGCCGAGCAGAACATCGAGACGATGAACAACGCCTTCGACGGCGTGCCCACCGCGCAGCGCAAGGTCGTCGTGACCTGTGCCCACTGCCTCAACGCACTCAAGAACGAGTACGGCGAGCTCGGTGGCGACTACCAGGTGGTCCACCACACCCAGCTGCTCAACCGCCTCGTGCGGGACAAGCGTCTGGTGCCGGTGGCCCCGATCGATGGCACCGTGACCTACCACGACCCGTGCTACCTCGGCCGCCACAACCAGGTCTACGAGGCGCCGCGTGAGCTCATGGACGGCTCGGGCGTGACCCTCAAGGAGATGCCGCGTCACGGGCAGCGTTCCATGTGCTGTGGCGCCGGTGGCGCGCGCATGTGGATGGAGGAGACGGTCGGTAAGCGCATCAACGTCGATCGTGTCGACGAGGCGCTGTCGACCACGCCCACCAAGATCGCCACGGGCTGCCCGTTCTGCCGCGTGATGCTCTCGGACGGCACCACCGCCCAGACCGACGGCACCGAGATGGAGGGTCAGGTCGAGGTCGTGGACGTGGCCCAGCTGCTGCTGGAGTCCGTCACCCGCGACGGTGGCCTGCCCGAGCCGCGCGAGGCGTCGTGGATCGAGAAGCCCAAGCGTGAGAAGACCTCTGCGCAGAAGGAGGCCGAGCAGGCCGAGCGCGAGGCCGCCGAGGCCGAGAAGGCCGGTGCCACCGCCACGGCGGCGCCCGCCGAGGCCGCCCCGGACAACGAGGTGACCGACAAGGGCGAGGGCGCCGAGGTGGCCGCTGCCGGTACCGCCGGTGCGGTCAGCGCCGCAGCGGCGGGCGCGTCCGTCGCCGATTCGAAGGGCGCGCCCAAGTCGGGCGGCCTCAAGCTCGGTGGCGGCGGCAAGGCGCCCGGCGGGCCCAAGGCCCCCGGTGGCGCCAAGGCTCCGGGTGGTGCCAGCGCTGTCGGCGCCGAGGCCCAGTCCGAGGTCAAGGACGCCGAGCGCACCGAGGAGACCCGAGAGGCAGCCCAGGGGGAGGCTCCGGCCACCACCGGTGCCGCCAAGGGCGCACCGAAGTCGGGCGGTCTCTCGCTCGGCGGTGGCGCCAAGGCTCCCGGTGCACCGAAGGCCCCGGGTGGGGCCAAGGCTCCCGGCGCGCCGAAGGCTGCCGCTCCGGCTGCTGCGGCGCCCGCCGAGTCCGACGCCCCGGCCCCGGCTTCGGATGCGTCGGCCACGGAGGCCCCGGCCACCGACGCCGAGCCGGCCAAGCCCGCCAAGCCGACCGTCGGCCTGGGATTGAAGGGTGGAGCCAAGGCCCCCGGTGCTCCCAAGGCTCCGGGTGGCGCCAAGGCTCCCGGTGCCCCCGAGGCCCCGGGCGCGCCGAAGGCCGCGGCCGCTCCGGCGAGCGAGGAGCCCGCGGAGGCTCCGGCGGAGGGTCCCGAGTCCGCGCAGGCAGAGCTCGCGAAGGCCGACGCCGCCGACGAGGCCACGGCCTCCGAGGCCCCGGCCAAGCCCGCTGCGGGCGGGGCGATCCCCCGGTCGAAGAAGTCCGGCGGATACGGCCTCTCGCTCGGCTGACCGACGAGACAACGCGACCGCGGCCCGTGATCAGAAGTTCTGATC
>NZ_JBSHMJ010000008.1:0-114677 GCF_053645265.1 Dietzia sp. NPDC055343
CTCCGGGGACGTGTTCCCCGGGGCGGCCGCCGTCGTCGGTCTTGTCGGCCTCACCGCGGTCGATTCGGCTTGCCACCGCAGTGCTGCAGACATTTCTCGCAGTGAAGTAGAGAGTTCGGGTGAGAAGGTTCCGGCTGGGCACCCGGTATGTGACCGGGGCTATCTTTTCGGTCGCGCAACGAACGGAAAGCGCTGTGAACTGCGGGTCTATAAATTAGGTAAGCCTTGGCGAACCTAGGTTAGGCTTGCCTCAATTCAAATGCTACTGTTCTGCCCATGCTCAGACAGCGCACAGGACCGGCTCGCGGAGCCGGCGCCCGCGGAACGTTTCGCCTGGCCGCAGCAGCGGTCCTCGTCGCCTCGCTGACCGCCTGCGGCGTCGCGGCCGGGGGCGGCGGAGACATGGCGAAGGTCTCCGGTATCCCGCTGGCCTCCGAGGTCACCGCGATCGATGATCCTCGTTCGTATCAGGGCGAACTATCTCTTCAGCTCGTCGACGACCCGGTGGCGCCGGTCGCGACCGACCCCGTGCCGCAGTTGCCGGCCGTGGTCACGGACAACCAGGGCACCGAGGTCGAGGTGGCCGACGTCTCGCGCATCCTGCCGTTGGACATCTACGGCACACTCTCGCGGATCGTCTACGAGCTGGGGCTCGGGGACAACGTCATCGGACGCGACGTCTCGTCCTCGTTCCCCGAGATCGCCGACCGTCCACTGGTCACGACCGACGGCCACCAGCTCAACGCCGAGGCGATCCTTGCGCTCAACCCCAGCGTAATCATCACCGACACCTCGCTCGGACCGTGGGATGTGGTGCTTCAGCTCCGGGACGCCGGAGTGCCCGTCGTCGTCGTCGACTCCCACCGTTCACCCGAGAACGTCGAGGCCCTCACCGAGGCTGTCGGCGCGGCGTTGGGCTTGCCCGACCAGGGGCGCGAGCTCGGCGCGCGGACCCGCGCGCAGATCACCGAGGCGGAGGAGTCGATCGCGACGATCACGCCGGACAGTGAAACCCGCCAGCTGCGCACCGTGTTCCTCTACGCCCGTGGCAGCGCCGGTGTCTACTACATGTTCGGCGAAGATAGCGGCGCCGACGCACTCATCACCGCCGCTGGCGGCTACGACGTCTCCTCGGAAGTCGGCTGGAAGGGCGCCAAGCCCGCCAACGACGAGGGGCTCATCGCCGCGCAGCCGGACGTGATCATCATGATGAACAAGGGCCTGGAGTCGGTCGGCGGAGTGGACGGGCTGCTCGAGAAGTTCCCGGCCATGGAACAGACGCCGGCCGGCGCGAACCGTCGGGTGATCTCGATGAACGACGACCTGCTGCTCTCGTTCGGCACCCGCACTCCGGCGGTGCTCAACGCGCTCGCCGTGGCGCTCTACGCCCCCGACGCGCTGTGACCGTCACCGAGGAGCGGCCCACCGCGGCACGCGCGGCGCGACGGTACACCACGGACGGTCCGGTCAAGGGGGCGGCGGGCTCGGCGAACCGGCTGCTCACCGGGGGACTCTTGGTTGCGGGCCTGCTGATTGCACTCCTGGTGCTCGCGGTGGTCGCCGCGGCCTCGGGGCAGCTCGCGATCCCGCCCGCGGAGGTGGCGTCGGGGTTCCTGCGGGGCCTCGGCCTGGACGTGGGGCCCGTCGAGAGCCACCCGCGCGCCGACGCGACGCTGTGGAGTGTGCGCTTCCCGCGTGTGGCGATGGCGATCGTCGTGGGGGCGGCCCTGTCCGTGGCGGGTGCGCTCATGCAGGGCGCGTTCGGGAACCCGCTCGCCGAGCCGAGTGTGGTGGGCGTGTCCGCGGGCGCCGCCGTGGGCGCCGCGTCCGCGATCGTGTTCGGACTGACCGCCTTCGGCGCGTGGACCAGTGTGCTGTGCGCGTTCGTGGCCGGCATCATCACCACGGCCGCCGTCTACCTTTTCAGCCGTAGTAACGGCCGGACGGAGGTCGTCACCCTCGTCCTGACCGGCATCGCCGTCAACGCGGTGGCCGGCGCCGCGCTCGCGTTCCTCATGTTCCTCGGCGACACCCAGGCGCGCGAGGAGATCGTGTTCTGGCAGCTGGGCAGCCTCAATGGCAGTCGGTGGGACCACGTGTTCGTGGTGGCGCCCCTGGCCCTGCTCGGGGTGCTGCTGGCCGCACGTCTGGCCCGCCCGCTCGACCTGTTGTCGCTGGGGGAGCGGCCCGCCCGCCACCTCGGCGTGAACGTGGAGCGACTGCGCATCTTCTCCATCGTGCTGGTGGGGCTGCTCACGGCCGCCGCCGTGAGTTTCTGCGGCATCGTCTCGTTCGTCGGACTGGTGGTGCCGCATCTGATCCGCATGGTCGCCGGCCCCGGGCACCGACTGTTGCTGCCGGCGTCCGCGCTGGGAGGGGCCGTCTGCCTGCTCGCCGCCGACATGGTGGCGCGCACCGCGGTCAATTACGCGGAACTGCCGCTGGGCATGGTCACCGCGGCGGTGGGCGGGCCGTTCTTCTTCTGGCTCCTCCACCGGACGCGCCGCACGGCAGGAGGCTGGGGATGAGTGCACAGGAAGCCCGGTCGCCGGTGCTTTCGGCGGAGGAGGTCACGGTTCGGATCGGCGGCCGGGTTCTGCTGGACAATGTTCGCCTGGATGTTCGCGCCGGCGAGGTGCTGGCGCTGGTCGGCCCCAACGGCGCCGGCAAGTCGACGCTGTTGGGCGTGGTCGCGGGCGACACGGAGCCCGCGTCCGGACGCGTCGTGGTGGACGGCCGGGACCTGCGCCAGTGGAAACTGGGGGACCTGGCGCGCCGCCGTGCACTGCTGACCCAGGCCAACTCGGTGGCGTTCCCGTTCACCGTGCGGGAAGTGGTGGCCATGGGCCGCGCCCCCTGGGCGGGGCATCCCGAGGGCGACGACGACGAGATGATCATCGACGAGTCGATCGCCGCCACCGACACCACGCATCTCTGCGACCGGACCTTCCCGACGCTGTCGGGCGGCGAGAAGGCTCGGGTGTCCCTGTCGAGGGCGCTGGCCCAGAGCACGGGCATCCTCCTACTGGACGAGCCGACGGCGGCCGTGGATCTGCGTCACCAGGAGCTCGTCCTGGGCCGGGCCCGCGATATGGCCGACGCCGGTGGCGCGGTGGTCGTGGTGCTCCACGACCTGGCGTTGGCGGCCGCGTGGTCGGACCGGATGGTGATGATCTCGAACGGTCGGGTCCGTGCGGAAGGGCCGCCCGCCTCGGTCCTCACCGCCGAGTTGATCGAAGAGGTCTACCACCAGGCGGTACTCATCCATCGGCACCCCGTGACCGGCGACCTGCTGGTCACGCCGGATCGACGCGGTCTGCGGCTGCCGGGATCCCAGGGGCTCGAGGTTCCTGTTCCCGATTCCGATCCCGCTCTCGTCAAGGAGTTCTCGTGACACACCCCAGAGTCCGTCCGGCGCAGGAACTGGCGCGCCGGCTCGTGGTGGCCGCCGTGGTGACGCTGTTCGGTGCCGGCATCCTGACCGTCGCGACCGCGGCGCCCGCGCAGGCCGCGGCCCGGTTGAGTGTGTCGAGCTCGCTGGGCGGTGCGGTCGCATCGAGTTCGGGTCCCACGACCTTCACCGTGTCCGGGTCCGGTTTCCAGGCCATCGACGGTGGCTTCGGTGGGGTGTACGTGGGCTTCGGCTGGGTCAACGGCTCCAGCTGGGGCCCGTCGAAGGGTGGAACCACCGGGAACGCCTACGACTACGTCCCCGACGATCAATCCAAGAACAACAAGGGCTATCAGGCGTTCGTGGCGTTCCCCGGCTCGTCCACGGCCGGGGAGGCCCAGGGCACGATGGGAAGTGACGGGTCGTTCCGGGTCCAGCTCACGGTTCCCGGCCCCACGTTCACCGGTGCCGGCGGCAAGCGCATTGACTGCCTCAAGATGACGTGCGGTTTCTTCACCTGGGGCGCGCACGGCGTGCGTAACGGGGCCAACGAGTCCTTCACGCCGGTGACGTTCCAGGGCGGGTCGGCACCGGCCGCCGACGAGGGGGCTGCGGCCCCCGCGGGCGAGGCGCCGGCAGCGCGGGCCGACAACGGCGGACAGTCCGGGCGCTCCGCCGCGGCCGGGCGGGCCTCGGGCCGGGCGCAGGGCTCGGTGTCGGTGCGAGGATCGGTTTCCTCGGGCTCCGCGGATGCCGGGGTGGGCCAGGCCAGCGGCGATGGTGACGCGGTCTCGCCTGAGGGCGAGGCCGCAGATGGCCCGGTGGACGCGACCGGCGGAACGCAACTGAGCGGGGCTGCCGTGGTGGAGGTCGACCGCAAGTCGGCCCGCCCCGGTGGTGCGATGGGCTTCGCCGCTGCCGGCTTCTGGCCGGGGGAGCAGGTGTACGTGGTGCTCGGTGAGGGAGACGCGGCGGTCGGCCCTGTGATCGCGGGCGTCGACGGCGAGGTCGCCGGCGTGATCGTTCTGCCCGAGGATCTCGAGCCGGGCACCCATGAGATTCGCGCGGCCGGTGCCGGATCCGCCCTGGAGGCCGAGGAGCGGTTCCCTGTCCGGGTGGCCATCGCCCCTGCGGCATCGTCCTCGGGGCTGCAGAGCTCGTTCAAGTGGATCTTCCTCGCACTGGCGGCGCTGATGTTGCTCGCAGTGGGCGCGTTGGTCATCAAGCGTCGCCAGGCGGCGGCCGATTCCGAGTCGCCGGATGGCGACAACGATGACGACGACAACAACGCCTCCGACCCGGATCTCCACACCAGGCCGGACGGCAGTCCCGAGGCTGCAGGCTCTGCATACGAGGCGTATCCGCCCACGTCGACCCCGTTCCCGCACCCGGCGATGGCCGGCGGCGCCGACAACTCCACGACCGAATTCGAGAAGAAGGATCTGCGATGAACCGGCAATCACAGTCGGCCCTTCGGCACGGCTTCGCCCTGGCAATGGTGCTTGCGCTGGTGCTGAGCGTGCTGCTCGGTGCCCCGCTCGCCCGGGCTCAGGACGGTGGTGACGGCACCTCAGCCTCTGAACTGAAGCTGGAAAACGCCGAACTCCGATGGGGACTGAACCGTGAGAGTGCGGGAATAAAGAACTTCATGGGTCACAACTTCTTAACCGCCGGAGATGCCACCGAGGTCATCAAGGGTGAGGCTGATCGCATCACCGCGACGGAGTGGAAAAACTCAGAAGGTGAAGTCCAGATCGAGAAGACCCCGGGGATCAAAGCCAATTGGCGCGATGCTGCTCCGGACAGTAAGACTTCGTCCGAAATGCAGTTCGTCTTCACGGGCGGGGAGGGAACCGTTGATCCGGACCAACAGACCGCTTCAGTGAAATGGACTGGAACTGCAAGCGTAATCTATTACTCGGGAATGTCTTTTTTCACAATTAGCGATCCGGAGTTGAAGATTGAAAAGGGGCGCGCAAAGCTGTCCGCAACCCTGGGCGGGGTGGCGTCGAGCCGAGATGGCGGGGTATGGAACCCCCTTCCTGACGAAGCTGGCGTTACGATAGCTGAACTTTCGTTAAAGGACTTGTTCAAAAAGGAGTCCGGGTTCTCGGTCGAGCCAGAATACTTTGGTGTCGTCTATTCTGCGGGCAACCAAACAGGCGGAGATTCCTTTGGGTCATTTCCGCCGGATTTTGTCGATTTCCTGCAGGAGGTCGGGATCGGCGACTACTTCTACTCGACAGGTCTGTCTGCCGATCCACGTAAGCCACCGTTGCCGCTCACAGTTAGCTGGGATTCAGACGACCGGACCGACATCGATGACGGCGGCAGCTCCAAGGGCATCCTCGGCCAGGTCTTCGACGACACGGTTGAGGACATCCTCCGCTCGGCCGGAACCGACGTCTCCGACACCGCCGCCGCCTGGATGGACGAGGCATGGAAGCCGCTCCAGCCAGGCGCGGCCAACGCTGACCAGGGGGCTCAGGGCGCCTGGGGTGAGACCGCGGTGGTCGACTCCACCGTTGACAGCGAGCTGGTGGTGGACGAGGAGTTCGCGTACGAGTACGAGGAGTACTACAGCGCTGGAACCCCGATGACCGCCGGCACGGTGGGCGCAGTGGCCGCGAACTCGAGCGGTGGTTCCGCTGGGGGCAGCACCCCCGCGGCGGCGAGCGCGGCGCCTACTTCTGTCGCGGACCCGGGCACCATGCCGGTCGCTGCGAACCTGCCGCTGACCGACGTCGTCTACTCCAACACTTCCGCCTCGTCAGACGCGGGAAACACCCTCCCACAGTGGCAATGGTGGGTCGGTGGGGTCCTGCTCGCGCTCGCGGCAGGCCTCTTCTACCAAGCAGTTCTCAGAAAGGACTGATGTGAAGTCTTCCTCCGATAGGTTCGCCCGCGCAGCTCGGCGGAGCACCGCGCTCGGCGCCGCCGCGTTGATTGCTGGCGTCGCACTGGCCCCCGCGGCCAACGCCGACAACGCGACCACCGGCACACTGGCGGACACGCTCCTGCAGATCATCGCCTCCGCCTCCGCGGCGGGCTCCGGCGAGGCCCCACAGGACGAATCTCAGCAGGCAGAGGGTCCGCGGGTGACCCTCTCGCAGTCGGTGATCAGCGCGAACGGCGAGCACGAGATCACCGTCACCGGGACTGGTTTCAAGGACGATTCGGTCGTAGGGGCCCGGCCGCCGCTCGCAGGCAAGGCCCCCGGTGTCTACGTGATCCTTGGTAAGTTCGCCGACGAGTGGAAGCCGTCCGAGGACGCAGCCTCCTCCGCTCGAAAGATCATCACGCAGCATTGGGCCGTCAACGCCGAGGACGTCGAGACAATCGGCGGTGCCGAGGACGGCGCGATCGTGCTGGGCGCCGACGGCAGCTTTACCGCGACCTTCACGGTGTCCAAGGCGCTTGTCGAGGACAAAGCTGGCGACGCTAACGGCAATCTCGGGATCTACACCTACGCAGGCAGTGGCGCGAAGCACGCAGCGTGGGAGACCTATCAGCCGATCAGCTTCGCCGAGCCCGCGACCAGTCCGCTCGGCAGTCTGACAGGGCTGTTCCCCATCTTCTGACCGGGACGCCGGTCAGATCGCACTCGGCCCCGACACCTCCTGAGTTGGTGTCGGGGCCGTGGTGTCTCTGCAGATAGTGGGTGGTGAAGGAACCAAGTACGACGACGACAACGCCCCGGGGCCGCTCACCGGACCCGGGGCGTTGCCTCGCGAAGCGTCACTTGACGCCGGCGGCCTCCAGGTCGAGGAAGATCCGGTGATTGAGGTCGAAGGCGCGGGTGGCGGCGTCGAGCGCCTCCTGTCGGTCCTCGTCGCTCAACGGGAGCGAGTTGAGCGCGCTGCGGTAGTTGTCCTTGTAGACCTTGGGCTTATCGATGTCGAACTCATAGAAGCTCAGTCCGTCCTCGAGCCCGTAGTGGCGGCGGACCATGGTCTTGATGATCTGCCCGCCCGACAGGTCGCCGAGGTAGCGGACGTAGTGATGCCCTATCAGCGCGGCCGCGTTGCCGGCGCATGCACTCAGTTCGGTCACGTAGTCCTCGACGGCGGGCACGATTGCCTCGAATGTGCGGCCCTCGACCCGATGGAACTCAAGGTCAGCTCGCAGCGCCGCCGTGCGGTCGAGCCGAGAATCGAGAATCGGTGTGATTCTTGGATCTGGGCCGACGTCTCGGCACGCGTTCTCCAGTGCCTCATAAACGAGCAGCGACTGCCGAAGGAGGGCCACCAGGCCGACCGGCGAGCCTTCCCCGCCCATCAATCGCGTGATGAAGGTGGCTGTCTCGGCGCGCTCATGTGCGTCCATCGTGGAATCGTGAAGCGCGGCGGACAGGGGGGCGGGAATTGTGGTCTCCATTGATTCTCCATGCTGGTGAGGTTTGCCTAATGAGAGTACTTCATCGGCGGCCATGAATCCATAGCGAAATTGCCGGTCGGAATCGTCGATCGACGGGTGTTCAGACAATATGGATCGGCCTCCGAATGGGGTGAATCCTCTCTCGAGTCCACTCCTCATTCGGAGGCCGTTCTAATTCGCGCGGAAAAGCGCGTTACGTCATTCGTCAGGCGTCAGAATCCAAGTGATCCGAAGATGGTGCCGAGCGAGCCGAAGATTCCGCCGCCGTTGTTGTCATCGCCGTCACCGTCGTTATCGCCACCGCCGTTATCGTCGCCGCCCGGCTCGGTGGTGCAGGACTCGGTCACGTTGAGGACGAGGGTGACATTGTCGACCTCCGCGCCCGCGCCGTAGAAGTCGCCCATCGCATCGTTGAGCTCTGCCGAGAGTAGGGCGTTGGTAGTCGTCACTGTGACCTCGCCGGCCCGCGTGAAGTCCTGGGCTGCATCGAGCGAGAAAGTAGCGCCGGTGCTCTGGGTGCCCTCGACCCACTCGAAGGGCGCCGTGGGGGTGAATCCCTCGGGCTTCTTGGCACGGTAGTCCACCTTGATCTCGCCGGCTGTGCCGTTGATCGCAACAGTGGGGTTGGACAGGGTCGTGTCCAGAACGTTCTCATGCCCGTGCATCCGGACGCTTCCGGTCCCGGAGGCCGAGGCGGAGCCGTCCTCGCCGATGGTGCCGGCTCCGTCGGCGATCGGCCACACGAACTGTCCGTCAGCGCCGCGCTCGCTGCCTTCGAAGGTGGTCCCGTCCAGCTCCCAGCCGCCGTGGGCAATCGGGCCAGCGAGGTAGCTGCGGAACGACTGCTTGACGCCCCACTTTATGGCGCCGCCATCGACGGAGTAGGTCACGTCCTCGGGGGCACAGGTGGCATCGTCAGCGACGGCGACGGCGGGGATGGCGAGAGCGGACAGGCCCATGAGGGCGGCCGAAGTCAGTGCGACGGCGCCGGAGCGAGAGGCGGAGCGGAGCATGGATGGATCCTTCGTGTTGGTCGTACCGGGCATCCGATGCGCCCGGATCGGCAACCTCAACTGAGGCGAGCCTAACCTTATCCATAGAAGGGGAGCCTAACCTTAACTAGCGATGTGCGATTTGCGACACATGGCGGTCTGGGCGGGGCGCATCCACGCGGGCCGAGAGATCGATTCGGTCGGCGTTTTGGCAGGTGGTCGGCATGAAACCCGCGCAGGAACGGACCGGCAGAGGAACCGGCCGCTGTCGAGAAAGATCCGCAGAAGTTACTCAACAGGGAGTTGCGAAAAAGTTGAAACTCTCGCGAATCCTGTTGAAGAATCTCCGTGCGAGCGGGCGCGGTGGCTGGGTGGTGGTGGCGGGTCAGTGGGCGGCGGCGACGCGCCCCATCCTCACGAAGGCTTCCGTGAGGATCTCCTCGGAGCACGCGAAATTGATGCGAACGAAGCCCTTGCCCTGGGCGCCGAACGCGGGCCCGGGGCTCAGCGCCACGCGGGCCTCGTCCAGGAAAAGAGCGGCCGGGTCGTCGCCGAGGCCCGGGTACGCGCGCAGGTCGATCCACGCCACGAATCCGGCGTCGGGCCGACGCCACCGGGCGCGGGGCAGGTGCTCGGCCAGCAGCCGCTCCATGAGGTCCAAGTTCGAGGCGAGCGCCGCCCGCATCTCGTCCAACCAGTCGAGGGAATCCACCAGTGCCGCCTCGCCGGCCAGCGCGCCGAAATGCCCGACCGCGCCCGACAGTGCCGAGCGCGGGACCGCGAACTTGCCGGGATTCCCGTTGATCACGAACGCGCACTTGAGCCCCGCCAGGTTGAACGCTTTGGACGCCGACGAGATGGCCAGCCCCACCTCGCGGGCGGTCTCGGACACTGCGAGGAACGAGCGGAAATCGACCCCGGGCATGGCCAGCGGTGCCCAGATCTCATCCGAGACCACCACGGCGTCGTACCGCGCGGCCAGGTCTGCGAGCTCGGCCAACTCGGCATCGGAGTGCAGCACGCCGGTGGGATTGTGCGGGTGGCTCAGCAGCACGGCACGTGCGCCATCGGCCAGGGCCCGCTCGATGCCGGGGAGATCGAGGCGGGGGTTGTCGTCGTCGTGGTCGATCAGCGGCACCGCCACCGGCGACATCCCCACCCGCCGGATCCACGGCCCGAACGGCATGTACACCGGCGGCGTGTACACGACGCCGGCGCCCACCGGCAGGGTCCGCGCCAGCGTCTCGCGCACCCCCACGCCCACGTCGTTGACCGGCACCACGGTCTCCTCGGGCACCTCGTAACCGAACCGCGAGTAGAAGCGCGCGCAGACCCCGGCGAACCGTTCGATCTCGGTGAAGTACCCGGTGTCCCCGTCGGCGACCGCGGCGGTCAGACGCTCCTGAATGGCGGGCGCGAGAAGCACGTCGGTCTCCGCCACGAACAGCGGCAACACGTCCTCCGGATAGGCCTGCCACTTCTGACTCCGCCGGTTGCGCAGCACGGACTCGGGAACATCCAGGGGAAATGGCACGTGGGGTCCTTTCGACCGGGGCGGGCAGGACCTCCAGGCTAGTTGCCGGTTCGCGGTCCGTCAGCTTCCGGGAATCACGCCCGGTGCCACCCACACGTCCGCGTCGTTGTACGGGCTGCCCAGCGGCATCATCGTGGAGTAGGTGGTCCCGGACCCGGTGGGGATGAAGATCCCGCCGGAGGTGTAGTCCCAGCCGTTGTCGATCGCGATCTGGTACCCGGCCCGGTAGGCGGCTCGCCCCCACGGGTCCGACGACCCGTTCCAGGCGTCGCTGAACAGGGAGAACCGTCGCAGTTCCACCGCCTGGCCGACTGGGCTGACCTGCCAGCAGCGGGTGCCGGGGACGGCCCAGTACCCGTCACACCACGCCGGTGAGTCGGCGGGGTCGTGCGACACCACCCGCATCGGAGTGGAGCCGAGCTGCCAGAACCCCGGATCGTCGAGGCCGACGGTGGCCTGGGTGCCCACATACTGCGCATCGGCGGGGATCGGTGCGGGCGGCGGGAAGGGTGGGCCCATCAGATCGGCCGGCTGCCCGGAGGCGGCGGGGGCGAGGCCCACCGCGAGGGCGAAGGCGGCGGCAGCGGTGCCGAGGGCGCGGGGTGTGAACCGTGGAGACATGTCCCCAGTCCACCACGACGGCGGCCCCCTCACGGCCCGAACGCGTCCAGGTGAGCACACCGTGACGGCGCCGTCATCGCCCGTATCGCCGGGGAAACAGCGGCTCCCTACTGTCAGCGGACACAGCGCGCCGGGACAGGCGCCGACGACGAGCGGGAGGGGTTGCGACATGACGCGTTCACACGTCATCGGGAACTGGGATCCGGAGGACACCGGCCAATGGGAGGCGGGCGGGCGGCGCATCGCCATGCGCAACCTGCGTTGGTCGGTGTTCGCCGAGCACGTCGGCTTCTCCGTGTGGACGCTGTTCGCCGTGCTGGTGCTGTTCATGCCCGAGGACGTCTACGGCCTCGGCGCCGCGGACAAGTTCCTCGTCTCCGCGGTGGTCACCCTCACCGGCGCGGTGTTGCGAATCCCGTACACGCTGGCCACGGCGGTGTTCGGCGGCCGCAACTGGACCATGTTCTCGGCGTTCGTGCTGCTCATCCCGGCCACGGCGATGCTGTGGATCATGGCCAACCCGGGCCAGCCGCTGTGGGCGTACCTGGCGGCCGGCGCGATCGCTGGCCTGGGCGGCGCCAACTTCGCCTCCTCGATGACCAACATCAACGCCTTCTTCCCCCAGGGCCAGAAGGGCTGGGCGCTGGGCCTCAACGCCGGCGGCGGCAACCTGGGCGTGGCGACGATCCAGGTGGTGGGGCTGATCGTGATCGCGCTGGCGGGTAACCGGTCGCCGCACTGGGTGATCGGCCTGTACCTGCTGCTGTTGGCGGTCGCGGGTATCGGCGCGGCGCTGCGGATGGACAACCTGCCGCACCAGCCGGTCGACGTGCAGTCCATGAAGGACGTCGCGCGCGACCGGGACGGCTGGGTGCTCTCACTCCTCTACATCGGCACCTTCGGCTCGTTCATCGGCTTCAGCTTCGCCTTCGGCCAGATGCTCACCATGACGTTCATCGGTAACGGTCAGACCCCGGGCCAGGCCGCCCTCCACGCCGCCCAGCTCACCTTCCTCGGCCCGCTGCTCGGCTCGCTCACCCGAATGGGCGGCGGCCGGCTGTCGGACCGGCTCGGCGGGTCGCGCGTGACGTTCTGGACGTTCTGCGCGATGGCCGTGACCACCCTGGCGCTGGTGTACACATCGACGCTGCAGGCGGGCGGCGACGGCACCCTGTCGGGTGGCGCGCTGGTCCTTTTCTTCGCTGCGTTCCTGACGCTGTTCGCACTGACCGGGGTGGGAAACGCCTCGGTGTACACGATGATCCCGGCGGTGTTCGAGGCGCGCAGCCGCGGCCTCGGACTGGTCGAGTCCGAGCGAGCCGCGTGGTCGCGAGCGCACGCCGGCGCGTTGATCGGGGTCGCCGGGGCGGTGGGTGCGCTCGGCGGATTCGGCATCAACATGACGCTGCGCGCGTCCTATCAGGCGTCGGGGTCGGCCACGACGGCGTTCGGGGTGTTCGCGGCGTTCTACGTGATCGCCGCGCTGGTCACCCGGGCCGTGTACCTGCGCCGGCCCGGGGTGGGCGAGGTGCCGATAACGATGACGACGACGACGCCGTCGACCGGGTCCCCGTTCGCCGGCGACGAACCGGCGGCGATTCGATGACGCGAATCGCGGAGCTGCCGACCACTCCCACCGAGCACACCCACTGCCCGTACTGCGCGCTGCAGTGCGCGATGACGGTCAACCCGCCCGCCGGGCACGCGCCCGCCCAGGTGAGCCCGGCGTGGTTCCCCACCAACCGCCGTGGGCTCTGCCGCAAGGGGTGGACGGCGGCCGAGTTGCTCGACCACCCCGACCGGATCACCACCCCGCTCGTGCGCGTGGGCGGTGAGCTCGAACCCTGCGACTGGGACACCGCGCTCGAGCGGGTCGCGGACGGCATCCGCCGTGCGCAGGCGACCGGCGGCCCGGACAGAGTGGCCGTCTTCGGCGGCGGCGGGCTGACCAACGAAAAGGCCTACCAGCTCGGCAAGTTCACGCGACTCGCGCTGGGCAGCCGGCTGATCGACTACAACGGCCGCTGGTGCATGTCGAGTGCTGCTGCCGCCGCCAACCTGAGCTTCGGCCTGGACCGGGGACTGCCTTTCCCGGTGACCGACCTTTCCCACGCGCGGGCCGTGCTGCTGATCGGCGCGAACCCCGCCGACACCATGCCGCCGTTCCTCCAGCACCTCGACGGCGCGGCCGCCGCCGGTGGCCTGGTGGTGGCCGACCCGCGGCTCACCGCGACCGCCCGGCGGGCCCTCGACGGCGGCGGGGTGCACCTTCGTCTGCGACCGGGCACCGACGCGTCGCTGCTCCTGGGGTTGCTGCACCTCGTCGTCGTCGGCGGACACCTCGACCCCTCCTACATCGCGGCACGCACCAGCGGCTTCGACGAGGCGTGGGGCCACGCTGCCGCGTGGCTTCCGGAGCGCACCGAACGGGTGACCGGCGTATCCGTGGCACAGCTCGAGCGGACCGTCGCGCTGCTCGCCGAGGGGAAACGGGACCACGGCGACCCGGCCTGCAGTGATCAGCGCTGCGACGCGCACGGCGGTTCATACGTCCTCACCGCGCGCGGTGCGGAACAGCACGCGGACGGCAGCTCCGTGGTGAGCGCGGCGATCGCGCTGGCGCTGGCGCTCGGACTACCGGGACGGCCCGGCAACGGATATGGCACGCTCACCGGGCAGGGCAACGGGCAGGGCGGCCGCGAGCACGGGCAGAAGGCCGACCAGCTGCCCGGATACCGGTCGATCACGGACCCGGCTGCCCGCGCGCACGTCGCCGACGTGTGGGGCGTGGACTCAGCGGAGATCCCGGGGCCGGGGTTGTCCGCATTCGAACTGCTCGACTCGCTCGGTACGCCCGGAGGGCCCTCGGCGATGCTGCTGCACGCCTCCAACCCGGTGGTCTCGGCGCCCGATGCGGACCGGGTCGTGGCCCGGCTGCGGGCGCTCGACACCTTGGTGGTGGCCGATTTCGTGCTCTCGGAGACCGCGGCGCTCGCTGACGTGGTGCTGCCGGTGACGCAGTGGGCCGAGGAGGAGGGCACACTGACCAATCTCGAGGGGCGCGTGCTGCGCCGGCGCCGCACCGTCACCCCGCCGGCCGGGGCGCGTGACGAGCTGTGGATCTGGCACGAGCTCGCCCGACGGCTAAGCCGCGGGCCGGAGCGGTTCCCGGTCGACCCGCGGGAGGTGTTCGACGAGCTCGCCCGCGCCTCCGCCGGCGGTCCGGCCGACTACTCGGCGATCGACTGGGACCGGCTCGATGCCGGCGAGGTCCTTCACTGGCCCTGCGGCACCGACTCGCCCGGCGGCACCCCGCGGTTGTTTCTCGACCGGTTCGCCACCCCCGACGGCCGTGCCCGCTTCGCGCTGGACGGCGTGCGGCCACCCGCCGAGCCGCCGGATACCGAGTTCCCGCTGCTGGGGACCACCGGCCGGCTACTGGCGCACTACCAGTCCGGCGCCCAGACCCGGCGCGTGACCGAACTCGTCGCCGCCGAACCGCGGATGTGGGTGCAGGTCCACCCGGTGGTCGCGCGGGCGGCGGGCCTGGACGACGGCGATCCCGCGCAGGTGGTGTCCCGCCGGGGGAGCGTCCGGGCCGTCGTGCGCTGCGACGAGGACATGCGCACCGACACCGTGTTCCTGCCCTTCCACTTCGGCGGCGACGGGCGGGCCAATCGGCTCACCCTGCCCGAGCTGGACCCGCGGAGCCGGATGCCCGAGTTCAAGGTGTGCGCGGTCCGGTTGGAGGCGGCATGAGCGCGCCGACGAAGCCGCAGCCGCAGGTGCCGAAGCCGGCGCCGACGCAGGTACCGACGATGGCGCCGAAGTCGTTGCCGACGCCGCAGTCGCCGCCCACTCGGGTCGTGGTGGTGGGCGCCGGGATGGCCGCCGCGCGCCTCGCCGAGGAACTGCGTGCGGGGCAGCCGGACCCGCGCCGGCTGGCGGTGACTGTGCTCGGCGCCGAACCGGAGGAGCCGTACAACCGGATCATGCTCACCCAGGCCGTGATCGCCGACCGCGCCCACCTGGCCCAGCTCAAGCCCGCCGGCTGGTGGGCCCGCTCGCACATCGGAATGCGTACTTCTACGTCCGTTGTGGCGATCGATCGGGTGGTGCGTCAGGTCGAGCTCGCCGGCGGCGAACGCGTGGACTACGACCACCTCGTCCTGGCCACCGGCGCCGCGCCCCGGATCCCGCCCATCGACGGCATCCGCGGGCCCGACGGTCGGCTGGCCGCGGGAGCGTTCGTCCTCCGGGACGCCGCCCACTGCCGCGAGCTGATCGCCCATCTGGCCGCGCACCCCGGCCCGGTCGCCGTGGTCGGAGGGGGTTTCATCGGTCTGGAAGTGGCCTGCGCGCTGGCCGCGGCGGGCCACGACGTCGTCGTCGTCCATCCCCGCGCGTGGCCCATGAACGGGTGCCTCGACGCCGGCGCCGGCGCGGTCCTCGTCCGCGCCCTGGGCGCGCTGGGCGTGCGCGTGGTGACCGGGGCGCGCGCCAGCAGGTGGGAGGGGGCGTCGCTCGTGCTCGACGACGGCGAGGTCCGCTGCAGCACAGTGGTTCTGGCCACCGGGTCGGCGTCTCGTGCCGAGCTCGCGCTGGCGGCCGGGCTCGAGGTGGGCGACGGCGTGGTGGTCGACGACGAGCTGGCGACGAGCGACCCCGCGATCAGCGCGATCGGCGACTGCGCAGAGCACCGGGGAGTCGTGAGCGGGCTGGTGGCGCCGGCGTGGGACCAGGCGGTCGTGCTGGCCGCGCGGTTGACCGGCTCCGATCCGTCGGCGCGATACCTGGGCGCAGCGTCCGTGACCAGGCTCAAAGCCGACGGGATTGACGTGGTGGCCCTCGGCGAGCTGGCCCCCGACCCGGTCGCCGCCGACACGGCGGTCACCACCATCAGCGAACCCGCCCGCGGCCGCTACGCTCGCGTCGATGTGGCCGGCGGACGCATCGTGGGCGCGGTGCTGGTGGGGCATCCCGAGCCGGTCGGCGTGCTGACCCAGCTGTACGAGAGCGCGCTACCGGTGCCCGACGACGTGGTGTCGGTGGTTCTCGGTCGGGCCGAGGCGGTCTCGGCCGCGTCCCCGGCGACCATGCCCGCCGGGGCCGTGGTGTGCCGCTGCAACGGGGTGAGCAAGGGAGACCTCGTGGCGGCGTGGCGGGACGGCGTGCGGGACCGGGCCGGGCTGGCCGAGCGAACGCGCGCGGGGACCGGCTGCGGCGGATGCTCGTCGGCGGTCGAGGGGATCTGCGGGTGGCTGCGCGAGGCCGGCTGAACTCGCGCAACATGGCGGCTGAACTCGCGCAACAGGCCGGCGAGTCGGGTGAAACACGGCGGAAATACAGGTGGGCCATGATGGGGGCGTGACCGACGCAGATGACAACGCTTCCGAGCCCCGCCGACCCGCAGCCGACCCGGTTGGCGAGCAGCCGCTGCTGGGGCGCACCATCGCTGTCACCGCCGCGCGGCGGTCGTCGGAGCAGCGCACCCTCCTCGAGCGTCGCGGCGCGACCGTGCTGCACGCGCCCGCGATGCGGATGATCCCGGTCGCCGAGGACCAACTGGTCCGCGAGGCGACCGAGCGCACCTTGGCCGCCCCCGCCGACATCATGGTCCTGACGACGGCGGCGGGGGTGCGCTGGTGGATGCAGGTCTGCGAGGAGTGGGGCCTGGCGGACGACCTGCTCGAGCTGATGGGCCGGATCCCGCTGTACTCACGCGGACCCAAGACCACCGGCGCGATCCGGGCCGCGGGCCTGCGCGAACACGCCTCCGCCGCCAGCGAGGCCAGCCCCGAACTGCTGGAGATGCTGCTCGAACGTGGTGTTTCCGGCCAGACGGTCTGCGTCCAGGTGCAGGGCGCCGGCTCGGGATGGAACCCCATGTCCGTCCTGCTCGACGGGCTGCGGACGGCGGGCGCAGAGGTGATCGAGGTGCCTGTTTACCGCTGGGAGCTGCCGGAGGATCTCGACGCGCTGGACGATCTCGTGCGCACGATCGCGCGGGCGGGCGTCGACGGCGTGACGTTCACCGCGGCGCCGGCGGTCATCGCCGTGCTCGAGCGGGCCGGGGCGATGGGTATTCACGACGATCTGCTGGACGCGCTCAACGGGCCGGTCGCGGCGCTGTGCGTCGGCCCGGTGACCGCGGCCCCGCTGATCGAGCTCGGGGTGGACTTCACCGCGCCGGACCGGATGAGGCTCGGCTCGCTCATGCGTCACACGACCGAGGTGGTCGCCGAGCTGACGGCGCCGATCATTGTCGCCGGCCACGAACTGTCGGTCTGCGCGGCCGCTGTGCTGGTGGACGGCCGCCCGGTCGAGATGTCCCCGGCGCAGTTGGCGCTGATGCGGGCGTTGGCCCGCCGGCCGGGGGCGTGCGTGAGCCGCGCGGAGCTGCTGGAGGCGCTCCCTGGCGACGGAACGGATCCGCACGCGGTGGAGACCTCGATGGGCCGATTACGCCGGGCGCTCGGCGTCGCGGACATGGTGTCCACGGTGGTCAAGCGAGGCTATCGCCTGAACATCTGATCGGCCGCCCGGCGGAAGGTGCCCCCCGAGGTTTGGTGGCACCACTGCGAGGAGGGGCCGGTTTTTTCGCCGTGGTGTCGGCGAGAATCGCAGTGATGTCGTCAAGGTGGAGGGTCGGCGCTCGCACCCCGGGTTCACGGCGGAGAGGCAGCGTATCCGTAGCTGGATGCGCTGCCTCTCGGCCGTGGTGGGCGGCGGAGTTCAGGGCACCGCCGCCCAGGGGAAGCGGCTCAGGCCGCGATGGAATACCGGACGGCGGCCTCTATCGCGATGACCACCGTGCCGTCACTGGCCACCCGGGCCGGGAAGACCGAGATGCCGCGCGAGGGGTCGTCGAGTCCGCGACCGTCCGCCAGTGCGTAGGCCTGCTTGCCGATGGGCGAGATCACCGCGGGAACACCGGCGCGGTCGCCGACCAGGCCGCGGCTCATCACAGCGGCGCGCGCGACCGGGTCGATGTTGCAGAGGGCGTGAACCTCGCCGTCGACCAGGTACACCGCCACCTGGCGACCGTCGGGCAGCAGCGCGGCGACACCGCGCCCGCAGAGGAGGCGGTCGACCGGGCAGACCGGGATCTCGATGGCGTCGCGGTCGGCGCGGTCGGCGCGGTCGGCGGGGTCGGCGGACGCGGCGGTGATGCGGCGTAGGGAAGTGGTCATCGGGAGTCTCCTCGGGTAGTCGGGGGATCGAAAGTCAGCAGCGGGCGGCCATGGGGCGTGCGGCCACCGCGCGGGCGGCCGCGGCCCGGGTCGTCTCGGGCGGGAGCCGCAGGTCAGGTCAGGCGGGCGCCGGCATGGCGGGGGAGCCGAGCAGTACCGGCACCTTGCGGCCGCCGCGCTGTTCGAACTGCACAGTCGGGTCGGGCGCGCCGGGCGCGTTGACGAACGAGACGAACCTGCGCAGCTTGTCGGGGTCGTCCAGCACGGCCGACCATTCGTCCCTGTACCCGGCGACGTGTGCCTCCATCCGTCCCTCGAGTTCGGCGGCCAGGCCCAGGGAGTCGTCGCACACCACGTCGCGCAGGTGATCGATCCCGCCCTCGAGCGCCTCGAGCCACGGCGCGATGCGCTGCAGCCGCTCGGCCGTGCGGACGTAGAACATCACGGTCCGGTCGATGTATCGGATCAGCTGGTCGTCGGTGAGATCGCCGGCCAACAGGACCGCGTGGCGGGGCGTCGCGCCGCCGTTCCCACCGATGTAGAGGTTCCAGCCGGTCTCGGTGGCGATCACCCCGACGTCCTTTCCGCGGGCCTCGGCGCACTCGCGGGCACAGCCGGACACGCCCATCTTGATCTTGTGCGGCGCGCGCAGCCCGCGATATCGCGTCTCGAGCAGCACCGCCATGCCCACCGAGTCCTGCTGCCCGTACCGGCACCACGAGGTGCCCACGCAGCTCTTGACCGTGCGCAGCGACTTTCCGTACGCGTGCCCGGACTCCATGCCGGCGTCCACGAGCCGCCGCCAGATCGCGGGCAGCTCGTCGACGCGCGCGCCGAACAGGTCGATGCGCTGGCCGCCTGTGACCTTGACGTACAGGTCGTGGTCGCGGGCGATCTCTCCGATCACGATGAGCTGGTCGGCCGTCACCTCGCCGCCGGGCATCCGCGGTACCACGGAGTAGGTGCCGTTCTTCTGGATGTTGGCCAGGAAATGGTCATTGGTGTCCTGCAGCGAGGCCTGCTCGCCGTCGAGGACGTGGTCCGAACTGGTCGAGGCGAGGATCGACGCGACGGTGGGCTTGCAGACGTCGCAGCCGGCGCCGCGGCCGAACCGTTCGATCAGGCCGGCGAACGTCCGGATGCCGGTCACGGTGACGATCTCGAACAGCTCCGAGCGGGACTGGTCGAAGTGCTCGCACAGCGCGGTCGACTGTTCCACGCCCTCCGCCTCGAGCACCTGCCGCATCAGGGGCAGGCATGAACCGCACGAGGTCCCGGCGCGGGTGCACGACTTGAGCTCGGCGACGTCGCAGGCCCCGCCGCAGATCGCCTCGCGCAGGTCGCCCTTGGTGACCGCGTTGCACGAGCAGACCTGGGCGTCGTCGGGCAACGAGTCCACGCCCACCCCGTCCGCACCCGAGGAGCCAGGGGTGAGAAGAGAAAGGGGCGACGACGACGGCAACGCCCGCCCCAGCAACGGCTTGAGCAGCTGATACGGGCCCGCGTCTCCCACGAACACCCCGCCGAGCAGCGTCCGGGTGTCGGGGCCCAGAACGAGTTTGGAGTAGGTGCGGGCAACGGGATCGTCGACCTTCACCTCGAGGCTGCCCGGCGTGCGCGCGTGGGCGTCGCCGAAACTGGCCACGTCCACGCCCATCAGCTTGAGCTTGGTCGCGAGGTCGGCGCCCGTGAACTCGGGTCCGTCATCGGTGCCGTCGTCGGTGCCGGGCGCGTCGGGCCGGCTGCCGGCGGAGTGACCTTCAACCTCGCGGACGATGCGGGCGGCCGCGACCTCGGCGGAAGCGTAGCCGGGGCCGACCAGGCCGTAGCAGGTGCCCTCGATCGCCGCGCACTCGCCGATCGCCCACACCCGCGGGTCCGAGGTGCGGCACGCGCTGTCGGTGAGGATGCCGCCCCGCTCCGCGAGGGTCAGGCCGGCATCGCGGGCGAGTTCGTCGCGGGGCCGGATCCCGACCGAGAACACCACCACAGCGGCGTCGACGGTCTCCGTCCGGCCCTCAGTGGTCAGGTGGACGCGCAGTGCGTCGGCGCGGGTGGCGGCATCACTGCGGGTGTGGAGATCGTTGTCGTCGTCGTTGCGGTCATCCTGCTCGATCACCGTGTCGGTCACGCCCGGGTGCACGGTGATGCCGCGGTCGTGGATGAGGTCGCCCAGCAGCGCGCCGCCACGCGCGTCGACCTGCACCGACATGAGGCGATCGTTGCGCTCCACCACGTGCGGCGTCAGGCCGAGTTGGCTGAGCGCGTTGGCCGCCTCGAGTCCCAGCAGCCCACCACCGATCACCACGCCGTGGGCGCCGGGCCGAGCGCGTTCGGCGTCGGCGCGGAGGGCGTCGAGGTCGTCGAGCGTGCGGTAGACGTGGCATCCGGGCAGGTCATGACCGGGGACGGGCGGCACGAACGCGCGCGACCCGGTTGCCAGGACCAGGGTGTCGTAGGGCAGGCACTCGCCCGAGTCGAGCTCGACGGTCCGGGCGGCGCGGTCGATCGCGGTGACGAGCCGGCCGGAGCGGACCGTCACGCGCGGGTCGGCGCTGTGGAGGGCGTCCTCCATGTGGAGCGAGGGACGATCCCAACTGCCGATGTAGGCCGACAGCCCCACCCGGTCGTAGGCGGGGTCGGCCTCGTCGCCGATCACGGTGATGGCGACGTCCGCGTGGGCGTACCGCGTGCCGAGGGTGGAGACGAAGCGGTGGGAGACCATCCCGTGTCCGACGACGACAATGTGCTCGCTCATGTGTGGGTCCTCCTCCGGGCCTGTGCGGATCAGGCTAGGAAGACCGTGTTGCGCCGATGTGGCGCCCGATCACGGGTCCGTGACGTTCCGTTCACACCGCAGCGGGGCCGGGGTGAGGTAGGGACGGGTGGCGCGCGCGGGGGGCCACGTCGGCGTAGGTGTGACGTTCAGTCGAGCGGGAGCATCCGCGTGACCTCGGCAGAGACGTCCCCGACCTTGTCGACGTTCTGACGCAGCGTCTCCCACTCACCCTCGGGGATCTGCTTGGCGGCGTCGCGCCAGACGGCCTTGTCCGGGGTCGCCCACGCGACCGGCATGGGAGAGACGAACTGGTAGAGGTTGTCGCGCCCGCGGGCACTGCGGTTACCCACCACGGCGACGCAGGCCACGCGCTCGCCGACCTTCGACGGGATGCCCTCGATCGGTGCGCACGGCCTGGCCACCAGGACCGGGATCTTGCCGGCCGAGCGCTCGACCGCCTGGTCGGCCAGCGCCAGCAGGGTCACGCCACGCGGCCGGACCTCGGCGATCACTGCGGGGATCAGCTCGGAGGTGTCGTAGGTGGACTGTACCGAGCCCATGCGGCGGGGGATGTAGATGATCATCGCCAGGCAACCGATCGCGAACGCGATCGCAACCCCGCCCACGATCCAGCCCCACGCCGCCATTTCGGAATAGATGAGGACTCCGGCGCCGGCCGCCATGACGATCAGGCCCAGGATGGCGGCCGACCACTGCAGCCGCCGCACCTCACCGAGGTTCTGGTTGTGCTTGCGCGCCCAGGCGTCATCGACGGGGATCCGGGCGAGCCGGTACGTCTCGTGCGGGTTGCGCGGGGCGCCGCGCTTCTTGCTCGCCTTCGCGGGGCGGGCATTCTTGCTGGAGGTGTTCTTGCGGGCTTTACCGTCGGCGGCCATGCCCGCCAGTATCCCAGGCCCGGGATCGTCGGGGGATCGGGCGGGGTGCCCCGGTGGGCGAGGCCAGGGTTCCCCGGTGGGCGCCTCGGTCGAGCGGCTCAGCCGACCTCGGGGATGGGCGGGCCGAGGATGTCGTCCGCGTCGACGATCCGGTAGGCGTAGCCCTGCTCGGCGAGGAAGCGCTGCCGATGGGCGGCGTACTCGGCGTCGAGGGTGTCGCGAGAGACCACCGAGTAGAAGTGCGCCTGCCCGCCGTCGGACTTGGGCCTCAGCAACCGGCCGAGCCGCTGCGCCTCCTCCTGCCGCGAGCCGAACGTCCCCGACACCTGCACGGCCACGCTGGCTTCCGGCAGGTCGATCGAGAAGTTGGCCACCTTGGACACCACCAGCGTGGTGATCTCGCCGGCGCGGAATGCCGCGAACAGCTTCTCGCGCTCCTTGTTGGACGTCGAGCCCTGGATGACGGGCGCGTCGAGCTCCTCGCCGAGCTCCTCGAGTTGGTCCAGGTAGGCGCCGATGACGAGCGTCGGCGCACCGGCGTGATTGGCGAGGATCTTCTTGACCACGGGAATCTTGGTGCGCGCGGTCGAGCACAGCTTGTACTTGTCCTCGGCCTCGGCGGTCGCGTACAGCATCCGTTCGTTCTCGGTCAGGGTCACGCGCACCTCGACGCAGTCCGCGGGCGCGATCCAGCCCTGCGCCTCGATGTCCTTCCACGGGGCGTCGTAGCGCTTGGGGCCGATGAGGGAGAACACATCGCCCTCGCGCCCGTCCTCGCGGACGAGGGTCGCCGTGAGACCGAGACGACGACGAGACTGCAGATCCGCGGTCATTCTGAACACCGGTGCGGGGAGCAGGTGCACCTCGTCATAGATCATCAGTCCCCAGTCGCGGGAGTCGAAGAGCTCGAGCGCCCGGTGTACGCCCTTCGTCTTGCGGGTGATCACCTGATAGGTGGCGATCGTGACGGGGCGGATCTCCTTGCGCTCGCCCGAGTACTCGCCGATTTCGTCCTCGGTGAGCGAGGTTCGGGCGAGCAGCTCACGCTTCCACTGTCGGCCCGCGACCGTGTTGGTCACCAGGATCAGAGTGGTGGCCTTGGCCTTGGCCATCGCGGCGGCCCCGACCATGGTCTTTCCGGCGCCACAGGGCAGCACGACCACGCCCGAGCCGCCGGCCCAGAACGAGTCGGCGGCCATCTGCTGGTAGTCGCGCAGTTCCCACTGCTCCTCCTCGGTCGACAGCGCGATCTCATGCGCCTCGCCGTCGACGTACCCGGCGAGGTCGTCGGCGGGCCAGCCCACCTTGAGCAGTTCCTGCTTGAGGCGGCCGCGCTCGGAGGGATGCACGACCACGGTGTCGGCGTCGATGTCCGCTCCGAGCATGGGGGCGATCTTCTTGTGCCGCTTGACCTCGGCCAGCACCGCCGGATCGAGCGAGACCAGGGTCAGGCCGTGGACGGGGCTCTTGACCAGCTGCAGCCGGCCGTACCGGTCCATGGTCTCGGCGATGTCCACGAGCAGCGGCTGCGGCACGGGGAAACGCGAGTAGGTGATCAGCACGTCGACGACCTGCTCGGCGTCGTGTCCGGCGGCGCGTGCGTTCCACAGCGCCAGCGGGGTGATCCGATAGGTGTGCACGTGCTCGGGGGCGCGCTCGAGTTCGGCGAACGGCGCCAGCGCCTGGCGGGCGTCGGCGGCCTGATCGTGGTCGATCTCCAGCAGCACGGTCTTGTCGGACTGGACGATCAGCGGTCCACCACTCACTTCGGGCCTCCTCGATAACTCTCGCCGGGTCCGCGTGGGCCCGACCTATCCAGTGTCCTGGAAATCGCGGGACCGCGTCGGGGCCGACCGAATCGGCCTCCCGCACGAGTTCCCCCGCCCCGGTTTGGACGACCACACGCAGGGATTTCACTCGTTTCTCGCGACTGGTGTCGTCCAAGCTCTGCCGCCTGCCGCGTGCCGCCTGCCGCCTGCCGCGTGCCGCCTGCCGCCTGCCGCCTGCCGCGTGCCGCCTGCCGCCCGCAGTTCGCTGCCCCGCCACCGCAACGGGGGCTGCGCAACGCGGCACGCGCCACCTATCAGGTTTTCGCGCCGCCTATTGCATCGTGTGCCACCCATTGGATCCGATGGGTGGCGCGCATCCTGATAGGTGGCGCGAAAATCTGATAGGCGGCGAGGTGTAGAAGGGCGGTTCCGCGATACGGATCGGCTTCCGGCGGTGGGCGCGGTCGCAGACAGCGGCAGGGCAGTGGACGCAGACGGCGGCAGGGCAGCGGGCGCAGACGGCGGCAGGGCAGCGGGCGCAGACGGCGGCAGGGCAGGGGGCGCAGACCGCGGCGGGGCATCGGGCGAAGGCGCAGGCATCGGCCACCGCCGCAGGCGCGCCCTGGCCGGCTCAGCGCGTCGGGTCGACGTCCGCCACGGAGATGACCCGGTGCAGCGGCAGGGTGACGGCTTCGGCGGTGTCGGGCTCAATGCCCTCGACGCGCCCTCCGCCCACTGACGCCGGCACGATCAGCCGCGCGGTGGACCGGCCCTGCGCGTCGACCACCGAGACGGTCACCGCGGTTCCGGTGGAGGCGGCCTCGTGCAGGCGGGCGATCGCGGCCTCGCCGGTGTAACCGCCCGCGCCGCCGGGGCCGCCCGCACCGGTGCGGGCGGCGCGGACCCGGTCGGCCGAGCGCATCGCGGCCACGGCGGCACGCAGGTCGGCGGGCCCGGGAGCGCGCGCGGGGATGCGGGGTGCGCGCCCGGGGCTGGAGGCGTGGACTCGCGCGACGGGCCGGCTCAACGCCACGACCGCCCCGGAGGTGTCCTCGACGACCGGCGCGTACCCGTCCTCGCGCAGCGCCTCGACCAGGTCGAGCGGCCGAGCCTGCGAGATGAGCACGGTCGGGGCCACCATCCGCAGGGCGCATTTCTCGGCGGCGGGCGAGCCGAGCACCTGGGCGACGAGCGACGGGTCGTCGCAGCGTACGAACGACAACGCCGTCCCCACCCGCAGTCGCCCGTGCCGGCGCGCGACGTCCTCGACGAGGTAGTCCAGCGACTGCGGCACCGGCGTGACGGAGGTGCGGGTGAGGAGGTCGCGGACCCCGGAGGCGGTGCGCCCGGCGTCGAGGGCGCGCCGCAGCGAGGACTCGGTGACGCGGTAGGTGGTGGCGGCGCCGGCTGACTCGACGTCCGCGAGCAGCGCGAACTCGGCCGCGAGCTCGGGAACGAGGGGCCCTGGCGCGAGGATCGTCAGGTCGGCCTGCACGATCACCTCGGAGACCGGGTCGGGCAGCGCCGCCGCGAGGACCGGCTCGAGTTCCTCGACGGTCGGTGCCGCGCCGGGCGCGCCGGCGGTGGTCGCGGCGGGGGAGCCGTCCACCAGCATGCGGGCGGCGCTGGTGGCGGTGGTGACGACGACGAGGCCCAGCCGCCGTGCTTCGGACACCGTCTCGGTGACCGGCGACCCGCCGGCCCGGGAGAACCACACCGGCGAGAACCAGCGCACCACCTCGGGCAGCAGTGTGTCCCCGGGTTCGGCGGCCGGGTCGAGGCGCGCGAGGGCGCCCAGGACACGCGCACGTTCGGCGGCGGGAGGCGGGCCGACGGGATCGCCGAGTGCCGGGACGGTGCCGCCGCCTTCGAGTTCGGCGCCCACCCGCCACGGTGCGCGCGGCATGGACCACCACGCCAGGAGCAGTTCGGCCCAGCGCCGGGCGGGCTCCCGGGCGGACCAGATGTCGGCGGCCTCGGTGGGAGCCCACACGGAGTCGTAGGCGATGTCCCCGACCTCGGTGTCGCCCACGGCGATGAGTCCGGCCGCCGCCAGGATCTCCAGCAGCAACGGGAGCTCGGACTCCTCCAGCTGCGCGGCCCGGGCGACGCGGCGCAGCTCGCGCACACCCACGCCGCCGGCCTTGAGCGTGGTCAACGGGATCGTCGACAGGGCGGCGAGGACGGAATCGCAGCGGTGCAGCAGGTCGAGCGCGGCCACGCCGCCCGAGGCATCGGCGTTCTTGGCGGCCTTGCCGGTGCGGCCGTCCACCGGGTCGGCCCACGCGGGCAGGTCCAGCAGTGACGGGCCGCTGGTGGCGCCGATCGTCGCGGACGCGGAGGCGGAAGCGGTGCCGGAAGCAGTCGCTGCGGAAGCGGTGGCGGGACGCGCGCCGTGGCGCGCCCGGTCCAGGGCGTGGGCGCGCGGGATGACCACCTCGCCGGGGCCCGACCCGGCCCGGTCGCCGGCCGGGCCCCGGCCGCTGGGTCCGCTGGCGCCTGCGTCCCCGCCGGTGGTGATCTCGGCGAGGCCTGCGGCGGCGAGCTCGGCGGCCGCGGCCCGGACGGACTCGGACGCGCCGGATCCCAGCGCACCGACCGGGGAACGGCCGCGGGCGATCGCCTCGAGCACACCCGACGCCGGAGCGGACAATCCCGCCCACGCCTCCTCGAGCGAGGTCCCGGCGGGTTCGCCCGGGTGCGGCGCCACCACAGGTGCGGCAGCGATTGCCGACGCGGTGACCGGAACCAGCCGGGCACCGTCCTCCTCTCCCCAGATCAGGGCGAGGTCCCGCAGACGGGCGACGGCGGTGGGGAATGGGGCGGTGTCGTCGTCCTTGCGGTTTTTCTTTGACTTGTTGCTGCCGACCCCGAGACGTTCCGCGACCGCCGACAGGGGGACGGCCCCGGAATCGGCACCCAACGCGGCGGCCGTGGCCAGCACCAGTAGCTCCGGCCACGACAGCGTGCCCATCGCCCGCGCGGTGGACGCAGGCAACCGCAGCCGCGAGGCCAACACCTCCAGCGACGCGGGGGCGGGCGTGGCCACGTCCGGGCGCAGGGTGCACATGCGCACGAGGGCGTCGTCGGACTGCTCGGCGAGCCAGGCGGGAAAGCCCGGTTCGCCGGCGCTCGGGCGGGACGTGGCGCGGGAGGTCGACATGATCCGTCCCAGCCTAGTGACGTCGGCGCGGGTGTGCGCGCGTGCGCCGGGCGAGGGCCGTGACGGTATCCGACCCACTTGCTGACACAGTGCGCCCGAGGTGAGAGACTTGCAGCGTGGCTGCCAAGAAGAAACTGACCTATGACAACCCGGGATGGCCCGACGCCTCGTTCGGCGAGCACCCGGTCACCGAACTCGCCGCGCTGGTCGCGGGCGGACTGTCGCCGTTCGGCGAGGAGCGCTTCCCGCTCCCGCACGAGCGTCTGCACTACGTCCACCCGGAGACCGTGGTCAACAAGACCGTCCGGGCCTGACGCGGCGCCGACACAGCGGACAACGAAGGGCCGCCACTCCCTGGAGGGGGTGGCGGCCCTTTCGTGTGCGTCCGAACTAGGACGCGAGGCCCGTCGCGCCGTGGGTCGGTGGCCGACCCACGGCGTTGAGCATCAGTTCAGGTAGGTCGCGAAGAAGTTGTCGACCGCGTCCTGGTTGGCGGCGTAGGCGCTGTCGATGGCGTCCTGGTTGGCCTCGTAGGTCGGCAGGACCGGCAGCGCGATACCGCGGGCCACGGCCTCGTCGTGCAGCGTCTGGGCATGGTCGGCGGCGGTGACGGCCTCGGGGGCCTCCTCGGCCGCGGGAGCGGCCGGGGCCGGAGCCGGGTTCGGGGTGAGGTTGTTCACGTCACGCGGGGTCGGCGCGGAGTTCAGGCCCAGCTTGGACGAGCAGGCGGGCCAGGCGCCCCAGCCCTGGCCGGCCAGCGTCTTCTCGGCGATCGCGATCTGCTGCTCGCGCGAGGCCTGGTTGGCGGTCGGCGCGAACTGGGTCCCACCGTAGGCGGCCCAGGTGCCCTGCGAGAACTGCAGGCCGCCGTGGTAACCGTTGCCGGTGTTGATGCCCCAGTTGCCGCCGGACTCACACTGCGCGAGGCGGTCCCAGTCGGAATCCGGGGCGGCGTTGGCGCCGGGCGCGAAGGCCAGGCCGGCGGCCGAGAGGGCGGTGCCCGCGATGACCGCCTTGACGGCGGTCTTCGGCGCGGAGGAGGTGGTGGCGGCGCGGTGGCGTCCGGTGTTCGAGGTCATGTACGCGTCAGTCCTTTTCACTCTGTGCCTACGGGGTGAGCTGTCGGGTTCGGACGAGTGTGTCCGGCCGCCGCTGGCGGCTTCACCCCAAGGCGACCGTCTGGCCGCCGGGCCCGGCGTGGGCCCTGTCGGGTCCCCCGTCTCCGCCCGGTTAATGGATTGGTCACATCGGCCGCAGGGCGGAGTTCGGGGGTGCGTCCGATGCCAACTCGCTGACGAGTCTGGAAAGAACTGTAGCGGTTCGATGCGGGATCGTCACCATTCTGAAATAAAACCTGGTGGGACGGCGCGAATCGGTGAGTTGTTATCCCCCCGTTACCTGGGGCGTTACCACAAAGGTGCCGTTTGTCACACCTTCGGCGGACGTGAACCCAGAATCGCGTACAGGAGTCCCAGGACGAATCCGGTCGGTGTGAACAGCATCGCGACCAGGTAGAGGATGGTCGGCGCGTCCCGGCCGAGGATCAACGGGGTGCCCGCAGCGATGATCGTGAAGATCACGCCGATGCTGAAGATCACCATTGCGGTGATGAAGAGACCACGACGACGAGGCGCCGTGCTGCTCGCCCCGGTCACGGAAGGGGCGGCCTCGGACCCGGCCGGGGCCCAGGGGTCGGTGGCATCTGTCGGGCGCTGGTCGTCGGAGCTCACAGGGGGCAGGGTACCGCCCCCGCCGGGACGGGTACCAACGCGGATGGCTATGTGGGTAGGGGTATTGTCGGAGCATCAGTTGAGGTCGTGGTCGCGCAGGTGCGCGTCTGTGTCTAGAGGGGGATCGCGGTGCCCAGCGGCAAGGTAAAGTGGTTCGACGCGGAGAAGGGCTTCGGCTTCCTGTCCCAGGAGGGCGGGGAAGACGTCTACGTGCGCGCCGACGCGCTGCCCGCCGGGGTCGAGACGCTGCGCCCGCGTCAGCGCGTCGAGTTCGACATGGTCTCCGGCCGCCGCGGCCCGCAGGCACTGCGCGTGGTGGTCCACGACGAGCCCGCCACCGCCGGCGCCGAGGAGCGAACCCCGCGCACCGGCCCCCGCCGCTCGGCCGACGAACTCCACGGCATGGTCGAGGACATGATCAAGGTGCTCGAGTCGACCGTGCAGCCCGAGCTGCGCCGAGGCCACCGGCCCGACGCCAAGGTCTCCGGCCGGGTCGCCTCCGTGCTCCGCGCGGTCGCCCGCGAACTGGAGCCGTAGCTTCCGGCCGGATGGCAGTCAGATAGCTGAACACAGATGCCGTGACGGCGCCGATCGAGATGATCGGCGCCGTTTCGCGTACCGGGTCAGTCGGCCGCGGTACCGGCGCTGGCGCCGGCTGCGTCGGCGTAGAGGAAGCTCATCGACCACTCGCCGTTGAGGATGGTCGGCTCGCCGGCGGCGTCGTAGACCACCGGGACCGAGCGGATGGCCAGGCCCTCGATGCGGCCCTCCTCCTCGGTCTCCACCGGGATCAGCAACTCGCTGGCGCTGTTCGCCTCGACCGTGAAGTCGCGGGTGCCACCCTCGCGCACCTCGTAGACGTTCAGCGTGGAGTCCTTCAGTTCGGTCGGCAGACGCACCGTCAGCGTGTGCTCGCCGTGGATCAGGAACTCGGGCACCGGGTTGGTGTATGAGTTACCGTCCAGGTCCGTGGCGGTGAACGGCAGCGCCGACTGCTGCCCCCGGTCGGTGGCCACGGTGATCTGCGGCAGCACCCCGAACCGCGCCTCCGACCCCTTCCACGCACCGACGATCGCGGAGATCATGATGATCACCCACGCCAGGATCGCCCAGGTGATCGGGCGGACGCGGAGGCCGGTCGATTCGGAATCGCTGCTGGAGGTCACGGCTCTATTCTGCCGACGTCGTCGTCGTCGGACTCATCGGGGTCACCAGGGGTGGGGTCCCCTGGGGCGTGGGGGACGCCGGGCTCGCGGGGTGAGTCGGGCGCGCGAGGTGCGCGGGGCGCGCCGGGACCGTCGGCGACGCGCGGCTCACCGGGGAAGCGGGGCCGGTTGCCGCCGAGGCCGGGCACGAGGGTCGAGCCGCGCGCGGTGAGCAGCGACTGGGTGAACATCACCGCGGACACCACGGCGACCACCGAGAAGCCGATCGTGAAGTCCGGCGGCAGCAGCACGCCCAGCGCCCCGCCGAACACCCAGGCCAGCTGCAGCGCCGTCTCCGAACGGCCGAACGCCGACGAGCGGGCGGCGTCGGGGATGTCGGTCTGGATCGAGGAGTCGAGAGCGACCTTGCCCAGCGCACTGCCGATCGCCGCGACGAGGGCGAACACCGCCGCCATCCAGAGGGAGCCCAGGAACGCGGCCACGACCGCCGTCGACAGTGCGGCACCCGCGGAGACGGTGGCGATCCGGCCCGGTCGGCCCAGCGGCAGACGCGCGCCCACGGCGTTGCCAGCGAAGGTCCCCAGGCCGCCCGCGGCGCCGGCGATGGCCAGCAGTCCGGCCTGCTCGATGGCGGAGGCGTTCTCCTGCGCCTTGGCCACGAACGCCAGGAACAGGGTGAGGAAGCCGGTCATGAACCGCATCAGCGCCTCGGCCCACAGAGTGGCCAGCACGCCCCGGCCCAGCGGGCGCGTGAGCACCGCCTTGAGCCCGCGCGTCAGCGAGCCGCGCTCGACGCGCAGGGTGGCCGACTCTTCGTCGTGGGAGGCCTCGGCGCGCGGGGGGATCGTCATGGCGACGTACGCGGCCACCAGCGCGACCGCGGCCAGCAGCCACAGCGCGGCCTGCGAGTGCCAGATCCACGCCACCGCCGCGGCGGCCGCGCCCGCCACGACGCTGCCGCAGACGTGACCCAGCACGGTCAGCCGCGAGTTGGTGCGCACCAGGTCCAGTGCGGGCGGCAGCACGTGCGGCGTGATGGACGCCTTGACCACCCCGAACGTCTTGGACAGCACGAGCATCCCGAGCGCCAGCGGATAGAGCAGCCACGAGTCGAAGTTCAGTGCCAGGATCACCGCGAGCACCGCGCGCAGGGTGAACGTCAGCGACACGGTCAGGCGGCGGCCGCTGCGCAGCCGGTCCAGGGCGGGCCCGATCACCGGTGCGATGAGCGCGAACGGCGCGACCGTCACCAGGAGATACAGGGCGACGTTGCCGCGCGACTCGGCGGTGGCGGCGGAGAAGAACAGGGTGTTGGCCAGCGCCACCGCGAGGATCGCGTCACAGGCGAAGTTCGCGACCGTGACGTAGCTCAGTGGTGCGAGCCCGGAGCGGTCGGCGCCGTCGGCGTGGAAGACGCGGCGGGCGCCCCGGCCGACCGAGCCGGCGGCGCGGCGCGTCGAGGCGGCGGCCCGCCGGGAGTTGCCCGCGGCGCGGCTGTCCGGGCCGGTGGCGGCCTCACGCACCGAGGCGCACCTCGTACATCGTCGGCCACATCTTGCCGGTCACCAGCAGGTTCTCCGAGTCGGGCAGTGCGGCGATGCCGTTGAACACCGCGTCGGTGTGGTCCGGCCGGGGCTGCTGCAGGTGCGAGGCATCGTAGATGTCGGTGACCACGCCCGTCGCGGGGTCGATGCGGATGATCTCGCTGGTCATGAACACGTTCGCCAGCACGGAGCCGTTCACGCACTCGAGCTCGTTGATCCACGGCACCGGCTCCCCGCCCGCGGTCACGCTCACGGCCCCGGTGGGCTCGAAGGTCACCGGGTCGCGGAACGTCAGCTGGTCGGAGCCGTTGCTCATGATCAGCTGCTCGTCGTCGTAACACAGGCCCCAGCCCTCGCCCTCGTACCGCATCTCCTCGCGCACCTCGAGGGTCTGCGGGTCGCGGTCGTGCGCGACCTGGTTCTTCCAGGTCAGGGTCCACAGAGTCTCGGGGGTCAGGGCCAGGCCCTCGCCGAACTCACGGTCCGCCATCGGCACGGACACGGAGACGTCCCCGCCATCCAGCGGCCGGCGCTGGACCTGGGAGCCGCCGTAGGTGCCGGTCGACTCGTAGATCTGTCCGTCCGCCACCTCCAGGCCCTGGGTGAAGAGCCCCGGATCGTGGGGCATCTCGCGCACGACCTCGACGGTGCCGCGGTTCGGCTGCGGCTCGACCTGGCCCACCACGACATTGGGCGGCCAGGGTGAGACTGCCTCTCCGCCACCGCCACCGCTACCGCTGCTGCCGGCGCCGGCGGGCGCGCTCGACGACGCGAGCGAGGCCTCGGTCTCGGCGGGAGCGGGCTCACCAGACGAGCACGCCGTGAGGCCCCCGACGAGGGCGAGGGACAGCATGAGCGGACCGACGGGGCCGAGGAACCTGCGCATGACCCCAGGATGCCGCACGACGGGCCGGAACGTGACGTCCCGCCGCGGATGCGCATAATGGGAGGGGTGAACACCGAGGTAAGCACGGATCAGGAGGCGGGCGTCGTGGACGTCGACGACCAGTCGGCCGCCGCGGGCACCGACCCGGAGTCGGGCTTCGACGCGGCGCTGCGTGAGCGGCTGTCCTCCGGCGTGGAGGTGGCCCGCGCGGCAGTCGAGGAGTTCGCCGGCGCCGGCGTGGGGGAGCACCTCGGGTCCGAGGTCGAGGCCGCGTTCACCACCACCCATCGTTTCGGTGCGGATCTGTCCGGGTACCGCGGGTGGTACTGGGCGTGTGTGCTGGCGTTGGTGCCGGGCGGGGAGCTGACGGTCGACGAGATCGCGTTGCTGCCCGGGGACGAGGCGCTGATCGCGCCCGAGTGGGTGCCGTGGGATCAGCGGGTGCGTGCCGGCGACCTCGGTGCGGGGGACCTGCTCCCGCCTGGTGACGACGACGAGCGGCTCGTACCCGGACACACGCTCACCGGTGACGATGCCCTGGACGAGCTGGCCGGACCCATCGGTCTCGGTCGTGAGCAGCACCTGAGTCGGGAGGGCCGCGCCCTGGCGGCCGAGCGGTGGTCGGCCGTTCGCGGGCCGGACGCCGAGATCGCCCGCAGCGCCAAGTACCACTGTGGGAGCTGCGGTTTCCTGGTGCCGGTGGCGGGCTCGCTGAGCACCATGTTCGGGGTGTGCGCCAACGAGTTCTCGGCCGACGGCCAGGTGGTGCACCTGCAGTACGGCTGCGGCGCCCACAGCGCGGTGGAGAAGCCGAAGGACACGAGTCCCGCGATCCCGGACGCGTTCGACGACGCCGCCGTCGACGTGGTGGTCCTGCCGCAGCAGCTCAAGGCCGCCGCACAGGCGCGCGCAGAGGCCGATTCCGACCGGTCCGCCGGCGCCGATGCCGATCGGCCTGCCGGCGCCGACTCCGAGCAGCCTGACGAGAAGCCGACCGGCCAGGACTCCGAATCCGCTTCCTGAGCCTCGGCCCCCGCCCGTGTGGTGGACGTACTGCTCGAGGATTCGCGGATTGTCGAGCTGGATGTCGAGTGAATCCGGGGCGACTGCTGAGCGGTGAGTGGCCGGGATGGGCGATGGCGTTGTCGTCGGAGCGGCGGTGAGCGGCGCGTGAGGTCAGTTGGCGGCGGGCTGGTCGGCGACGCGGTCGAAGTCGAGGCCCTCCTGCGCGCCCGCACTGCCCGCGATCACCGCGCGGCGCTGGAGTGCGTACACCGCGGTGCCGACCGCGCCCACGCCCACACCGACCGCGCACAGGATGACCGTGCGCATGTCACCGTCGAAGAAGAGCATCTGCGCCAGTAGCGCGATCGTCCACGCCAGGGTGCCGATCAGCATCGGCGGCCGCGGATCCAGCAGGTACGACGGGATCGGCGGCACCCGACGCTCTGGCCGGGGGTGTTCGGGGGCGGGGGACGCCTCGGACGCGGACGGGCCGTGGGGCTGCTGAGGCACATGGTGCGCCTGAGGCTCCGCTGAGTCGTCCGTCATGACCGCGACGCTACCGCAGGCCGACGGACGGTTACTCTATGACGGTTCCTCAACTCCTCGCCTGGAAGGCCGGCAGATGTCGCAGAGCACCGGGGCCCCCTCACAGCCCCCCGCGCAGATCGGCGCGCTCGATCGCTATTTCAAGATCAGCGAGCGTGGCTCGTCGGTGTCGCGCGAGGTGCGCGGTGGCCTCGTCAGCTTCTTCGCGATGGCCTACATCATCATCCTCAACCCGCTGATCCTCGGATCCGGGACGGACGTTGAGGGTAACCAGCTGTCGATCGTCGAGATCGCGGCCGTCACCGCTTTCACGGCCGGCGTCATGACGATCGCGTTCGGCGCCATCGCGCGGTATCCGTTCGCGTTCGCCACCGGCCTCGGCATCAACTCGCTGGTTGCCGTGACCATCGCGCAGCAGGTGACCTGGGCGGAGGCCATGGGCCTGGTGGTGATCGAGGGCATCATCATCGTGATCCTGGCGATCACCGGGTTCCGCACGGCCGTGTTCAACGCCGTGCCGCCGGAGCTCAAGGCGGCCATCGCGGTGGGCATCGGTCTGTTCATCGCCATGGTCGGCGTGGTGGACTCCGGGTTCGTGCGCCGCATCCCCGACGCCGCCGGCACCACCGTGCCCGTCGGACTGGGCATCGGCGGCTCCATCGCCTCCTGGCCGACCTTCGTCTTTGTGGTGGGTCTGCTGCTGTGCGGCGTGCTCGTGGCGCGCCGGATTCGTGGCGGGCTGTTCATCGGCATCGTCGTGACCGCGATCTTCTCCGTGATCGTCGAGGCCATCGCCGGCGCCGGGCCGTCCTTCGTCGACGGCGAGCCCAACCCCACCGGCTGGAGCCTCGCGGTACCCGCCATCCCCGACTCCCTCGGCGGGATCCCCAACCTGTCACTGATCGGTGAGGTCGACCTCATCGGTGCGTTCACCCGCATCGGCCCGCTGGCCGCCGGGCTGTTCGTCTTCACCCTGCTGCTCGCCAACTTCTTCGACGCGATGGGCACGTTCACCGGCCTCGGCAAGGAAGCCGAGCTCATGGACTCCAAGGGCAACCTGCCCAACATGAAGGCCGCGCTGGTCGTCGAGGGCTTCGGTGCCGTCGCCGGCGGTCTGACGTCGTCGTCGTCCAACACGGTTTTCCTCGAGTCCGCCTCGGGCATCGCCGAGGGCGCCCGGACCGGCCTGGCGAACATCGTCACCGGCACGCTGTTCCTGCTCGCCATGTTCTTCACGCCGCTGTACGAGGTCGTGCCCGTCGAGGCGGCGGCGCCCGCGCTGGTGATCGTCGGTGCGCTCATGATCTCGCAGATCAAGCAGATCGACCTGACGAACTTCGCCGTGGCCCTGCCCGCGTTCCTCACGATCGTCGCGATGCCGTACACCTACTCGATCGCCAACGGCATCGGCATCGGGTTCATCGCCTGGGTCGTCATGGCCACCGCGACCGGGAAGGCGCGAACCGTGCACCCGATCCTGTGGATCGTCGCGGCAGCGTTCGTGGTGTTCTTCGGCATCGGGCCGATCACCGACGCGCTGGCCTGAGGGACTGAGTGACTGAATTACCGAAGGTCTCGGCGGGGTTGGAGTGACCGGGATGCGAGTCGTCGACGTCACCGACCCCGCCGACCCACTTCTGGATGACCTGCGGGATCTCAACAAATCCGACCGCCGGCCCGATCTGCCCGGCGGCCGCGGCCTGGTGATCGCCGAGGGCACCTACGTCGTGGGGCGGATGCTGCTCTCGCGATTCGACCCGCACGTCATGCTGGGGACCGACTCGCGACTGGCGCAGCTGCGACGCGAGGCGGCCGCCGAGGGCTGGGACGCCGACGAGCGGGCCGGCGACGCGATCTACCTGCGGGCGTCGAAAGATCTGATCAGTGAGGTGATCGGGTTCCGGTCCAGTCGCGACATCCTCGCCGCCGCCGACCGGCCCGAGCCACTGTCCGTCGAGTCCGTGGTGGACGGGGCGCAGACGCTCGTCGTGCTCGAGGGCGTCAACGATCCCGAGAACCTCGGCGCCATCTTCCGCAACTGCGCGGCCCTCGGCGTGGACGGCGTGTTGTTCGGCGCCGCCGCCGGGGACCCGCTGTACCGCCGGGTGGTCCGGGTGTCGATGGGGCACGTGCTGCGGCTGCCGTTCGCGCACCTGCCGGGTACCCCCACCACGTGGCAGCGATCACTCGAGGGACTGCACGAGCAGGGATTCAGGACCGTCGCGCTGACGCCCTACGCCGATACACCGCTGTCCCGGGCCGTGGACGCCGAGAAGGTCGCGTTCCTGCTCGGCGCCGAGGGGCCGGGGCTCACCGAGCACGCGATGAAGGCCTGCGACGTGCGGGCCGCGATCCCGATGGCCGACGGGACCGACTCGCTCAATGTGGCCACGGCGGCCGCGGTGGCGTTCTACGAGCGGGCGCGCGAGGGCTGACGAGGCCGGCTGGGGCTGGGCGGGCCCGGGGTCAGCGGGGGGCGTACATGATCACGCCGACGCCGATCAGGCAGAGGAGCGCACCGGAGATGTCCCAGCGATCGGGCCGGAAGCCGTCCATGGCCATCGCCCAGATCAACGAACCGGCCACGAAGACGCCGCCGTAGGCCGCGAGGATCCGTCCGAAGTTCGCATCAGGCTGCAGCGTCGCCACGAAGCCGTAGGCGCCCAGCGCCGCAACACCCAGGCCGATCCAAATCCAGCCGCGGTGCTCGCGCACGCCCTGCCAGACCAGCCAGGCGCCGCCGATCTCCAGTAGCGCCGCGAAGCCGAACAGCAGGATCGACTTGGCAACGGTCATGCCTGGTCCCGGTCGTCTGGGTGCTGTCCATGGTCCCGGTCGCCGGGGTGACTTCTGCGGTCGCGCTTGCCGGCGGAGGCATCGTTCCTCCCGCGGCGCAGCGGGCTGGCGCCCTTGCGGACCACGTCGCCCACGCGACCGGCGAGCCCACCAGCCAGGCCACTCGCGACACCGCGGAGGCCGCGGCCCGAGGAGCGGGCCCGGTCGGCGAAGGGGATGCGCTCGTAGTCGTCGTCGTAATAGGGGGAGGCGGTGGTCTCGTCGTCCTCTCCGGCGTCGCGACGGGCGGCGGCGTGCAACTCCGCGCGGCCCGGGCCGTCGGCCAGGTGCAGGGCGGGGCCCGGCGGCGTGTGCTGGCGGACCTCGCGGCGGCCATCTGTGGCGAAGCCGTCGACCGGCACGTCCAGACCGCCGGGTTCGAGGTCGAAGCCCAGCCAGTCGCGGTGCGCGGCGTGCAGGAGCGCGGACGCGGAGAATGGCAGGGCGAGCGGGTTGTCGTCGGCGCCCTCGAGCGGGAACTCGCCGGCCCAGTACGGGCGCTCGAACGGCAGGGGCATGCCCTCGTCCTCGACGATCCTGTCGTCGGCGGCCGCGAAGGAACGCACCAGCGTGCCCGACTCCCAGCGGCCGAACCCGCTCACGCCCGAGTCGGGATCGTAGGAGAACTCCAGCACGGTGGGGGTGTCGACCAGCCGCAGCCATACCGGGTCGGTCTCCGAGGGCTTGACCGGGTGGCTGATCGGCGTCTGCACCACCGTCAGACCCGGGAACGACCCGATGTAGATCTCGCCCGCGCCCGCCGAGGCCGAGCGATTGAGCGGGAAGTGGCCGAGCGAGGCCACCGTGACCTTGGGATACAGCCGCGACAGCAGACGCCGGGCGAAACCCGGGTCGGAGCGGACGCCCGAGCGGAACAGCGCGGCGGGGTCGTCTGTGGACAGGTACCAGAAGGTCGCGACGTGATGGCCCATGGCGCGGCGTCAGTCGTCCTTGCTCCGGACACCGAGCAGGACGTCCTCCCACGACGGCATCGTCGGATGACGGCGCGAGGGACGACGCTCGGGTTCGGTGGGGGTGTGCTGGAGGAAGTCGTCGGCGTCGTCGTCGGACTCCTCGCGGTCCTTGTCGGAGGCGCCGGCGCGCCGGGGCTCGCCCGCGGCGGGTGCGGGACGGTCATCTCGGTCATCCAGCGAGACGGCCGGGCGCGGGGAGTCCGACCGCTCGGATGCGGGGCGCTCGTCGCGGGAGTCCGGCGGTGTCACGGCGGCCGGCGGCACGGCCGCGGGGCTGCCGCCGGCCGACGACATCCGCGGCGCGGCGGGAGGCTCGACGGCGGGGGTGGGCCGATCGGATTCCACGCGGGCCAACGAAGGAACGGAGCGTACGGGCGGCGGACCGGCCGGCAGCGGGGGCCGCGAGGACACGGTGCGCAATGCGGCCGCCTTGGACGGGTCGAGGACCCGCTCGGCCTCCTCGTCGAGCGGGCGAGCCGAACCGCCGTGGGAGTCGGGGACGAAGGACCAGGTGGCGCGGGCGTCGTCCGACAGCCCGGCTGGCCACGAGATGGCCACCACCCAGCCGCCCGAGCGGTCGCGCCAGGCGTCCCACTTCACGAGCTCCGGGTCGATGCCGCGTTGGTCGAGGGCCGCGTCCACCTTGTCCGCGAGCGTGTCCAGCGACGGCCCGTCCGACATCACCGGGTGCGCGGACCGGGCCAGGTCAGCGGCGTTCGAGCGCTCCAGCAACACCGGGATCGCGAACCCCTCGATGCGGGACAGTGACACCCCGGCGTCGGCGGCCACCTCCTCGGGGGAGGCGCCGTGCCGGATGCGGTCCTGGATCTCGCGGGGCCGGAGCGTGCCGGTCACCGGCGCACGATCAGCTCCACCGCCGGCGACGTACTCGCCACGGGCGGCAGCACGGAAGCGGTCGTCGAGCGGAACGGAGAACTTCTCGCCGGAGTCCGGGACCTCGCATTCGACCAGCGATGACTCGGTGTCGACCCCGATGATCCTCAGCTTCCGCATGCCGCCTCCTGACTCCTCACGGCCCCACCGGGGACTCGAACGGTCCACTACCCGGGGCCTGGGCGTTGGACCACATGGTAGGGCAGCGCAGCCCACCCGGCGCGCGGACGGGCCGGGTGGGCTGCGGAAATCTGCAGATCTAGAGTGACAGGCGTCAGGAGAGCTCGCCCACCACGTGGTCGATGCAGCGGGTCAGCTGCGTGACGTCCTCGGGGTCGATGGCCGGGAACATGCCGATGCGCAGCTGGTTGCGCCCGAGCTTGCGGTACGGCTCGGTGTCGAGGATGCCGTTCGCGCGCAGGGTCTTGGCGACCTTGGCGGCGTCGATCTTCTCGTCGAGGTCGATCGTGCCCACGACCTGCGAGCGGTGCGCCGGCTCCGTGACGAACGGGGTGGCGTACTCGCTGGCCTCGGCCCAGTCGTACAGGCGCGAGGAGGAGTCCTTGGTCCGCGCGACGCACCAGTCGAGGCCGCCCTGGGCGTTCATCCACTCGACCTGGTTGGCGAACATCAGCAGCGTGGCCACCGCGGGGGTGTTGTACGTCTGGTTCTTGGCCGAGTTGTCCACGGCGGTGGGCAGCGACAGGAAGTCGGGGCACCAGCGGTCGGTCGCGGCGATCTCGGCCACGCGCTCGAGCGCGGCCGGGCTCATGATGGACACCCAGATCCCGCCGTCGGAGGCGAAGCACTTCTGCGGGGCGAAGTAGTAGACGTCCGTGTCGGCGACGTCGACGGGCAGCCCGCCGGCGCCGGAGGTGGCGTCGATCGCGACCAGCGCGTTCTCCGAGCCCGCCGGGCGCGACACGGGCAGCATGACGCCGGTCGAGGTCTCGTTGTGCGCCCAGCCGATCAGGTCGACGGACGGGTCGGAGGTCGGCTCGGGGGCGGAGCCCGGGTCGGCGGAGATGACGATCGGGTCCGCCAGGAACGGCGCGCCGCCGGTGACCTTGGCGAACTTCGAGGAGAACTCGCCGTAGGTCAGGTGCAGCGACTTCTCGCGCACGAGCCCGAACGCGGCGGCGTCCCAGAACGCCGTGGTGCCGCCGTTGCCCAGGACGACCTCGTAACCCTCTGGCAGGGAGAACAGCGACGACAGTCCATCGCGCACGCGGCCCACGACGTCCTTGACCGGCGCCTGGCGGTGGCTGGTGCCCATCACGGTGGTGGCGGCCTCGGACACGGCCTCGATCTGCTCGGGGCGGACCTTGGACGGGCCGCAGCCGAAGCGGCCGTCGGCGGGCTTCAGGTCGGCGGGGATGGTGGGCAGCTGATCGCTCATGCTTCTGGGGTGCCGTTCCTTGTCGAGGGTTGGGATAGGGACATCGTAGTCGGGGGTCGCCCCCGCGCCGAGTAGCGTCTGAGGGCATGGAGGAATCCGCCCCCGATCGGGTCGCCGGAGACGACGTCGTCGTCGTCACTCCGGAGGCCCCCACCGACGTCCTCGAGCCCACCGACTTCGACACGATGCGCGTCGGGTACGGCCTGCACGAACGCCTGGACGTGGCCGACCTGCACGGCGGGTGGTTGCCGCTGTTCACCGACTGGCTCGACGAGGCCGGGCGCCGCGGCGTGCGCGAGCCCAACGCGATGGTGCTGGGCACCGTCGCGGACGGACGGCCGTCGACCCGCACCGTCCTGTGTAAGGGCGCCGACGAGCAGGGGGTGACCTTCTTCACGACGACGACGTCGCGCAAAGGCGCCCAGTTGGCCGCCTCGGGGTTCGCGTCCGTGACCTTTCCGTGGCTGGTCGCCGAACGGCAGGTCCACATGGAAGGGCCCTGCCATCGGATGAGCCGTGCGGACTCACTCGCGTACTGGCGCACCAGGCCGCGTGGGTCGCAGGTGGCGGCGTGGGCCTCGGAGCAGTCGCGGCAGGTCGGGTCGGTCGCGGAGTTGGAGGCGCGGTTCGCCGAGGCCGAGCGGAGGTTCGCCGGGCACGAGGAGATCCCGATGCCCGACAGGTGGGGCGGCTACCGACTCGAGCCCGAGCGCGTGGAGTTCTGGCAGGGCGGACGCGACCGTTTCCATGATCGCGTGGAATGCCGCCTCGACGGCGGGCGGTGGGTGGTCGCGCGGCTGCAGCCGTGATGGCGCGGCTGTAACGGGTGGGGCGCCTGTGACGATCGGGGGGAACGCGTGCCAACGCTCTTCGAAGGGTGGGTAGGCGTCACGGTAGGGTGTGGCACAGCACATTCGTGGCGGGACACAGGCCGCCGGGACCAGTCGTCGGAGAGGTAATCGCGTGACCGCAGGCTCGAACGGTTCGGACCGCAATGCAACACTGTCGTACCCCGGCGGTGAGCTGGAACTTGACGTGGTCGATGCCACCTGCGGTAGCGATGCCGTCCAGCTCGGCCCGATGCTGGCCAAGACGGGGATGACCACCCTGGACGTGGGTTTTGTCAACACGTCCTCGTGCACCTCGTCGATCACCTACATCGACGGTGGCGAGGGCATCCTGCGCCACCGCGGTTACCCCATCGACCAGCTGGCGGAGAAGTCCTCGTTCCTCGAGGTCTCCTACCTCCTCATCTACGGCGAGGACCCCACCGAGGCCCAGCTCGCCGAGTTCACCGAGAAGATCATGGGCGAGACGGCCCTGCCCGGTCAGATGATGCCGCTGCTCAAGGCCTTCCCGCTGGACACCCACCCCATGCCCGTGTTCTCGGCCGGCGTGAGCCTGTTCGGCACCCACGGCGACGACCTGGACATCGATGACCCGAAGGCCGTCGACCTGGCGACCGCGCGCCTGCTGGGCCGCGGCCCGACGCTGGCCGCCGCGACCGAGCGGATCCGTACCGGCAACGAGGCCATCGACCCGGATCCCTCGCTCGGCTACGTCGGCAACTTCCTTCGCATGACCTTCGGTCCGGAGTTCGAGATCACGGACGAGGTCGTCAAGGCGCTGGACATGCTCCTGCTGCTGCACGCCGATCACGAGCAGAACTGCTCCACCTCGACCGTCCGCATGGTCGGCTCGTCCGAGGCACCGCTGTACGCCTCCATCACCGGCGGCGTGAACGCCCTGTACGGCCCGCTGCACGGTGGCGCCAACCAGGCCGTACTCGAGATGCTCGAGCGCATCCAGTCGGAGGGCGGCGACGCCACCGATTACATGGACCGCGTCAAGAATAAGGTCGACGGCGTGAAGCTCATGGGCTTCGGTCACCGCGTCTACAAGAGCTACGACCCGCGTGCGGCGATCGCCAAGAAGCACGCGCACGCGCTGCTGTCGAAGAGCAACGATCCGCTGCTCGAGATCGCGCTGAAGCTCGAGGAGACGGCGCTGGCCGACGACTACTTCGTCGAGCGCAAGCTCTACCCGAACGTGGACTTCTACACGGGCCTGATCTACCGGGCGATGGGCTTCCCGACCGACATGTTCACCGTGCTGTTCGCGCTCGGTCGCATGCCGGGTTGGATTGCGCACTGGCGCGAGATGCGCGAGGATCCTTCCACCAAGATCAACCGCCCGCGCCAGGTCTACACCGGCCAGGACGAGCGGAACTTCACCCCGATCAGCGAGCGCTGACCGGACTTGTGTCCGGTCGGCCAGAAGCCGGGCGGACCACGACCCGGTCGGCCTGGCGTCGATCGGACATGATCCCGGGCAGTTGACGCTGACCTCGGGACCCCGGACTCCAGGAGGAGAGACCATGGAGAAGCCCGAGATCGACATGCCGGAGGGCCCCGCGCCCACCGAGCTCGTCACCGAGGACATCACGGTGGGCGAGGGCAACGAGGCCGTCGCCGGCGGAAACGTCACCGTCCACTACGTGGGTGTCGACTTCGAGAACGGTGAGCAGTTCGACTCCTCCTGGGATCGTGGTGAATCCATCACCTTCCCGCTGAACGGCCTGATCCAGGGCTGGCAGGAGGGCATCCCGGGAATGAAGGTCGGCGGTCGCCGCAAGCTGGTGATCCCGCCGGACAAGGCCTACGGCACCTCCGCGGCCCTGCACCCGCTGGGCGGCAAGACGCTGGTCTTCGTGATCGACCTGCTCGACGCCTGACCTGCCGGCTGCTGTTAGCGGCCAGGACCGGCTCGTCTGGCCACCGCTGGTTTCGCCCAGCCCCCGCACGACACGACGCCCCGCTTCCTTCCGAGGAGGCGGGGCGTCGCGCATGTGCCGAGCACAGATCCCGTGACGCCGAAACACCGGGCCGCAGCGCGAGATACTCGGGACCCACGTGCGTGCAGCCCGCGCAGCCTCCTGGGGATCCGCTGGCTCTGTGCCGCGGCGTGGACTCCCGCCGGGAAGATGCGCGCCGGGCGCGCCCAGCAGTACACCGAGCCAGCGCATCCGGCCGCAGATGTGCTGGCGCTGTGGCCTGCGCTGGCTGAGCGTACGCAGATGGGGCACTTGCGCTGGGGAGCTGGACCACCGGGGCAGCGCAAGACACCGAGCCAGCGCATCCGAGCCGGCTTGCGCTGGCCGACTGACCACCCGGCGTCCGGCTACTTCTCCCCGCGGAGGAACGGCGCGAGGACGTCCAGCACGGCCGGGTCCTCGATCGTCGACGGCACCGCCACGTCGTCCTGGCCGTCCGCGATCTGCCGCATCGTCTTGCGCAGGATCTTTCCGGAGCGGGTCTTCGGCAGCCCCTGCACCACCGTGCAGTCCCGGAACGTGGCCACGGCGCCGATCTCGTCGCGCACCATGGCGACGAGCTCCGCACGGAGTTCTTCGGGATCGCGCACCTCGCCCGACTTGAGCACGACGTAGCCGACCGGCCGCTGCCCCTTGAGCTGATCCTTCACGCCGATCACCGCGGCCTCGGCCACGGCCGGATGCTTGGCGATGACGGCCTCCATCGACCCGGTCGACAGCCGGTGCCCGGCCACGTTGATCACGTCGTCGGTCCGTCCCATGACGAAGACGTACCCGTCGGAATCGATGTACCCGCCGTCGCCGGTCGCGTAGTAGCCCTCGAAGGTCGACATGTACGAGCTGATGAACCGCTCGTCGTCGTTCCACAGTCCGGCGAGCGTGCCCGGCGCCATCGGCAGCCGGATGGCCAGGTTGCCCTCCTGCCCGGCGGGCACCTCGATGCCCTCCCCGTCGAGCACGACCAGCGCGTAGCCGGGCACGGGCACGGTCGGCGACCCGGGCTTGATGGGCATGGGCTCGAGTCCGCGCAGGTTGGAGGCGATGGGCCAGCCGGTCTCGGTCTGCCACCAGTTGTCCACGACGGGCACGCCCAGCTTGTCGGTGGCCCACTGGTAGGTGTCGGGATCGAGCCGCTCGCCGGCGCAGAACAGGGTGCGCAGCGCGGACAGGTCGTACTTGCCCACCTCGACGCCCTCGGGGTCCTCCTTGCGGATGGCCCGTACGGCGGTGGGGGCGGTGAACAACGCGGTGGCCTTGTGCTCGGCGGCGACCCGCCAGAACGCGCCGGCGTCGGGCGTGCCGACGGGCTTGCCCTCGTAGATGATCGACGTGGCGCCGACGAGGAGCGGGGCGTAGACGATGTAGGAGTGGCCCACCACCCAGCCGACGTCGGAGGCGGTCCACCACACGTCACCGGGCCGGACGCCGTACACGTTGCCCATGGACCAGGCCAGGGCCACCGCGTGGCCGCCGTTGTCGCGGACGACGCCCTTGGGCAGGCCGGTCGTACCGGAGGTGTAGAGGATGTAGAGCGGGTCGGTGGCGGCGACCGGCACGGGGTCGGCGGGGGAGACGCCGACGACGACGTCGTCCCAGTAGCTCCACGTGGTTCCCGGGGTCTCGGGCAACGTCTCGTCCGGGAACTGCTCGTGCCGTGGCGCCACGATGACAGAGCCCGGGGTGTGGCTGGTCAGCTCGAGTGCCTTGGTCACCATCGGGAAGTAGGGCACCTTGCGGGTGGGCTCGATCCCACCGTGGGAGGTGACGATGACCTTGGGCCGGGCGTCGTCGATGCGGATCGCCAGCTCGGGGGCGGCGAACCCGCCGAAGACGACCGAGTGCACGGCGCCGAGGCGGGCGCAGGCGAGCATCGCGATGGCGGCGCGGGGCACCATCGGCATGTAGATCACCACGCGGTCGCCCTTGCCCACGCCCTCGGCGGCCAGGGCGCCGGCGAACGCGGCGACCTGCTCCTGCAGCTGGGCGTAGGTGATGGTCTCCTTGACGCCGGTCACGGCGGAGTCCCAGATGTAGGCGGCCTGGTCGCCGCGGCCGGCGGCCACGTGCCGGTCGACGGCGTTGTAGCAGGTGTTGAGTTGGCCGTCGGGGAACCAGTGGTAGAAGGGTGCCTCGCTACCGTCGACGGCCCGCGTGGGCGGGGTGGTCCACTGGATCTCCTCGCGGGCGACCCCGAGCCAGAACGAGTCCGGATCGGTGATCGACTGCCGGTAGGCGGTGGCGTAGGCCGACGAGGCGGTGGTGTCCGACATCGCGTGTTCCCCTCACGTGCGCGGGTGCGGCCGCCGACTACGTCGACGGTCTTGTGACGAGCTTCACTCTAGTGGCAGTCCGAGGCCGCGATAGCGGGAGATCCGTTCCGCGTACCTCCGCTCAGGGGGACGCCGGCGCACCTCCACGACGGCGTTCGCCACGGCGTCGGCCAGGCGGTCGCAGAAGGCGGCGGGCTCGTCGGCGGCGTCGGGGAGCTCGGGCACCACGACGTCCACGATCCCGGCCTCCTGCAGGTCGGCGGACGTGATGCCCTGCGAGCGCGCGACCTCGGGGGCGCGGTCGGTCTCGTGGTACAGGATCGCGCTGGCGCCCTCGGGCGGGAGCGGGGCGAGCCAGCCGTGGCGCGCGCAGAGGACCCGGTCGGCCGGCAGGAGCGCGAGAGCCCCGCCGCCGGTGCCCTGGCCCATGATCACCGAGACGGTGGGGGTGGGCAGCGTGACGAGGTCGGCGAGACTACGGGCGATCTCCCCGGCCAGGCCACCCTCCTCGGCCTCGCGGGACAGCGCGGCGCCGCGGGTGTCGATGAGCAGGACCAGAGGGACGCCCATCTCCGCGGCGATCCGCATGCCGCGGCGAGCCGACCGCAGGGCTGAGGGGCCGAGCGGGTTCTTCTCGCTCTCGGCGTCGCGGTCCTGGGCGAGCACCACGGCCGACTGGCCCCGGAAGCGGGCCAACGAGAGCAGAAGTGCGCCGCTGTCCTCGCCCTGGCCGGTGCCCGAGAGCGGGACGCGGTCGGGGGCGACGCGGGCCAGGAAGTCACGGGCGCCGGGGCGGTCGGGGCGGCGGGAGCGGGTGATGGCGTCCCAGGCGTCGGGCCGGGCGGGTTCGTCGGCTGCGGCGGCCCCGGCAGGCGCGGCCTCGGCGGTCGGGCCGGTGAGCGGGCCGCGGGGAGGGGCGGGTTCGTCGTCGCTCGGTGGGTCCTGGCACAGCACGCGCAGCGCGCGGGCGGTGAGGTCGCGGACCCCCTCGGGCGGCAGGACGCCGTCGATCATCCCGCGCTCGGCGAGGTTCTCCGAGACCTGAACGCCCTCGGGGAACGGCGCGTCGTACAGGGCCTCGTAGACGCGGGGGCCGAGGAAGCCGATGAGCGCGCCGGGCTCGGCCACCGACACGTGCCCGAGCGAGCCCCAGGAGGCGAACACGCCGCCGGTCGTGGGGTGGCGCAGGTAGACGAGGTACGGCAGGCCCGCGGTCTTGTGGCCGGCCACCGCGGCGGAGATCTTGACCATCTGCAGGAAGGCGACGGTGCCCTCCTGCATGCGCGTGCCTCCTGAGGTGGGGGAAGCCAGGATCGGCAGTTCCTCGGCCGTTGCGCGCTCGATCGCGCCCACGATCCGCTCCGCGGCGGCGATGCCGATCGACCCGGCGAGGAAGTCGAACTCGCACGCGATGATCACCACCCGCCGGCCCTCGAGCGTGCCCTCGCCGGTGATCACGGACTCGTCGACCCCCGACTTCTCCGCCGCGCGCTCGAGCGACTCGGAGTAGCCGGGGACCGAATCGACCTGCGCGGAGCGCAGAGGCGGGCCGTCCCAGGAGTGGAACGAGCCGTCGTCGAGGACCAGGTCGAGGATCTGCCGCGCACCGATACGAGCCATGTCCACAATCGTACGGCGGCGCCCCGTCACCAGCGCCGACGGTCGATCCGCCGCTCGTGCCACCAAATCCGATTCGCGGCCTGTCCCGCGGCGCCGCTCCGCCGAAGTATCGTTTCGGTCATGATCGTCTCCCGCCGAGATGGCGCCGTCGTCGTCGTCACCATCGACCGTCACGAGTCCCGCAACTCCCTCGACGCCCGGGTCTGTACCGCCCTACGCGAGGCCGTCGAGGCGGCGGCCGCCGAGGCCGACGCCGAGGATCCGGTGCGGGCGATCGTCATCACCGGGGCCGGGACCGCATTCTGCGCGGGCGCGGATCTGTCCGGCGGCGTCTACAACTCGGACTTCGTCGACGCCCACGCCGCCATGCTGCGGGCTGTCGAGGCGGTGCCGGTGCCGGTGATCGCGGCGGTCAACGGGCCGGCGATCGGCGCGGGCGTCCAGTTGGCGCTGGCCGCGGACCTGCGCGTTGTGGTGCCCGGCGCGGTCTTCGCGGTGCCGGTGGTCAAGGTGGGGCTCGCGCTGGACAACTGGACCATCAAGCGCCTGGCCAACGTCGTGGGTGGCGGGCACGCCCGCTCGGTGCTCATGACCGCGCGCCCGGTGGGGGCGGAGGAGGCGGCCCGGATCGGGCTCGCCAACGAGATCGGCGACCTGGACACCGCGATGGAACTCGCCGCGGAGCTCGCGCGCTCCGCGCCGCTGAGCCTCCGGCACATCAAGACCGTGATCAATGACGACGACGCCCGCCTGCTCCCGCGCGACGAGCACACCGAACTGCAGCAGAAGGCGTGGTACAGCGAGGACATGGCCGAGGCGCGGGCGGCGCGGCAGGAGAAGCGGCCGCCGGTTTTCCGGGGACGCTGACCGGCGCGGAACCGTCTTGCGCGGTAAGGGCCGCGCTCGTCCCCTCCGCGCGCGTAGAGAGAGGTGGTGCCTCCGGTGGCGCGGCACGCTGGGTACTATTCCAGCGCCCGACCCGGATCCCCCTGACGTGGGCGAGTGGCACGGCCCCGGGTACCGCGTGATCAGAAAGGCCGCCACCTGATGGCCAGGCACAGTTCGTCGCCGCAGAGCTCCAATCCGACCGCCCGGCGGGTCGTGATCGTGGGGGCGGTGATCCTCGCCGTCGCAGTGGTCGCAGGGCTGCTGATCTCCGGTTTGGCCAAGGCGGGGATCGGCGGCTTCTGTGGCGATTCCGCCACGATCAGTGTGGCCGCGGAGCCGGACATCGCCGAGCATGTGCGCACGCTGGCCGAGCAGGCCGACAGCTGCCACGACTTCCGGGTGGAAGCCCTGAGTTCGGCCGATATCTCCGCCCGCGTCGCTGACCGCGGCGAGCTGCCCGACCTGTGGGTGCCCGATTCGGCGGTGCGGCTGTCCCAGGTCTCGCACGAGGTTCAGGTGCCGTTCGTCACCGTCCTCAATTCCGTGGCTGCCACGCCCGTGGTGATCGCCGCCCGCGACACCCCGCTCGACTCCTCCACGTGGGCCGCCGCACTGGCCACCCCCGGCCTGACGATGGGCGACCCGGTGCGCTCCGGAATCGCCGACGCCCCGATCCTCGCCGCCACCTCCGAGGTCGAGGCGATGCGCTCGACCGACGACGCCCTGGGGGCGTCCATGGCGGCGCTCGCCCAGGGACAGGCCGGCCGTATGGAGGTGCCGCCGTCCCAGCGCGAGATGCTCGACGCCGTGGTGGCCGACGGCGGGGCCGCGGTGGTGAGCGAGCAGCAGGCGGTGCTGGTGCAGAAGGACGCCCCCGACGCCGGGCTCGAGTTGGTGGTGCCCAGGACCGGCGCGGTGTTCCTCACCTATCCGATGGCCGTGACGGTCCAGGACCCCACCCGTCGCGACGAGGTGACCGGTGCGGCCGAGGCACTGCGTGCGGCCACCACCTCCGAGGAGCACCTCGAGGCCCTGTCCGCGGACGGGTTTCGCACCGCCGACCGCGCTCCGCTCGCCGGCGGCGCCGGGGTGGGCGAGGTCGACGCGCTCGTGGTCCGCGACCCCAACCGTGTGCACACCACGTTGCAGCGATGGCGGCTGCTGTCCATGCCGGGCCGCTCGTTGGTGTTGGTGGACACCTCCGGCTCCATGGACTTCGTGATGCCCGGCACCGACCAGACCCGCATCCAGGCGCTGGTGGGCACCGCCACCGCCGGGCTGGGGCAGTTCCCCGACGACGCCGCGCTGGGCCTGTGGGCCTTCGGCGGGGCCGCCGGCCGGAACGGGCTGCCGTATTCCGAGGTGGCGCCGCTCCAACGACTGGACGTCCCGGTCGACGGGGGTGGCGCGTACCGCGACACACTCGCCGGCGCGCTCGGCACGCTGCCGGGCCTGGTGGGCGGGGAGACCGACCTCTACCGCACCGTGCTCGATGCCCACGACATGGTCCGGGACTCCTACGACCCCAACATGATCAACTCGATCATCGTGATCTCCGACGGCGCCAACGACGCCACGTCCTCGCTCGGTCGGGAGGACTTCCTGGCGCAGCTGCGCGAACGCGTGGACCCCTCCCGCCCGGTCGTGGTGGTGACGATCGGCCTGCTCGAGGACGCCGACCCCGCGACCCTGGCCGAGATCAGCCAGGCCACCGGCGGCAGCAGCCACATCGCCAGGACCCCGGACGAGATCGTCCGGGTGTTCGCCCAGGCGATCGGCCAGAGGGGCGGTGCCTGAGGCAGCCTCAGGTAGCCCTCAGGGCGAGCCCGCCCCCATGTGAGGTGGCCGCATCCCCATGATGGGGGTGCGGCCACCGGGCATTTCGCGACGGTCGGCGGAAACTGTGCGTTTTGTGTGGGCGTCATCATGTGCTGCGTGTCACACTTCCCGGGTCAATGTCTGTGAGTCGCATCACTACCCCGGTGTGGCTTGAGAACCTGAAACGGAGGATCTCCGTGTCCCAACCACAAGACCCGGCGGCCGGGGGCGCCTCACGGCGCACACCGGATGCGGCGGAGTTCGCGGCCATGCAGGCCAGCCCAGAATTCCAGGAACTGCGCAGCAGATTCCGGGCGTTCGTGTTCCCCATGACGATCGCGTTCCTCGTCTGGTACTTCCTCTACGTGCTCCTGTCGATCTACGCGACGGGCTTCATGGGCACCAAGGTGTTCGGCAACATCACCTGGGGCCTGATCATCGGCCTCGGGCAGTTCGTCACCACGTTCCTCATCACCTTCCTGTACATCCGGTTCGCCAACCGGCAGATCGACCCCCGCGCGGAAGCCATCCGCCTCGAGCTGGAAGGTGAGGCTGCCTGATGGACTGGCTGATCAACATTCGTGAACTGGCGCCCGGCGAAGAGGTGGGCAGCACGCTGCTCAACATGGTCGTCTTCGGCATCTTCATCGTGGTGACCATGGCCCTGGTGCTGCGGGCCTCCAAGTCCACAAAGTCCGCCAAGGACTTCTACACCGGCGGCTCGAGCTTCACCGGACCCCAGAACGGCTTCGCCATCGCCGGCGACTACCTGTCGGCCGCCTCGTTCCTCGGCATCGCCGGCGCCATCGCCATCAACGGCTACGACGGGTTCCTGTACTCGATCGGCTTCCTGGTGGCCTGGCTCGTCGCCCTCATGCTGGTGGCCGAGCTCATGCGCAATACCGGCCGCTTCACCATGGCCGACGTGCTGAGCTTCCGTCTCCAGCAGCGGCCCGTCCGCATGGCGGCCGCCCTGGCCACCCTCGCGGTGTGCCTGTTCTACCTGATCGCGCAGATGGCGGGCGCCGGCGGCCTGGTGGCGCTGCTGCTCAACATCAACGACTCCACCGGCCAGGCTCTCGTCGTGGCCGCGGTCGGCGTCCTGATGATCGTGTACGTCCTGGTGGGCGGCATGAAGGGCACCACCTATGTGCAGATGGTCAAGGCCGTCCTGCTCGTCGGCGGCGTGCTGATCATGTGCCTGCTCGTGCTGGTCGCGGTCCGCGGTAACTTCTCGGCGCTGCTGGGTGAGGCCGTGGCCAACTCCGGTAAGGACCTTCTCCAGCCGGGCCAGCAGTACGGCGCCACCGAGACCTCCAAGCTGGACTTCATCTCGCTGTCCATCGCGCTGGTCTTCGGCACCGCCGGCCTACCGCACGTGCTGATGCGCTTCTACACCGTGCCCACGGCCAAGGAGGCCCGTCGTTCGGTGACCTGGGCGATCGCACTCATCGGCGCCTTCTACCTCTTCACCCTCGTCCTGGGCTTCGGCGCTGCCGCCATGGTGGGGCCTGAGGTCATCAGCTCCGCGCCCGGTGGCGTGAACTCGGCGGCCCCGCTGCTGGCCTTCGCTCTGGGCGGCGAGATCTTCCTGGGCATCATCTCCGCGGTGGCGTTCGCGACGATCCTCGCCGTGGTGGCGGGCCTGGCGATCACCGCCTCGGCCTCGTTCGCACACGACATCTACAACGGCGTGATCAAGCACGGTCAGGCGTCGGAGCAGTCGCAGCTGCGGGTTTCGCGGATCACCGTGGTGGTGATCGGCATCCTGTCGATCGTCATGGGCATCGGCGCCATGGGCCAGAACATCGCGTTCCTCGTCGCCCTGGCCTTCGCCGTGGCGGCCTCGGCCAACCTGCCGACGATCCTGTACTCGCTGTTCTGGAAGCGGTTCAACACGACCGGCGCGCTGTTCTCGATGTACGGCGGCCTGATCAGCACGCTGGTGCTGATCGCGCTCTCGCCGGCCGTGTCCGGCAGCGAGAAGTCGATGATCTCGAGCGTGGACTTCTCGATCTTCCCCCTCTCGAACCCGGGCATCATCTCGATCCCGCTGGCGTTCCTGCTGGGCATCATCGGCACGTTCCTCGGGAAGAAGGACGAGTTCCCGGAGAAGCGCGCCGAGATGGAGGTTCGCTCCCTCACGGGTGTGGGCGTGGAGAAGACGATCTCTCACTGATCGCCCACTCCACACGGGGATTTCCCACCGGCCCGCCCGGTCGTCACGAGACGGCCGGGCGGGCCGCGTCATGTCGCGAGGTGGGTGTGAGCGACTACCCTCGGTGAGCACCACAGGAGAATCGGAGGCGGTAAGACGATGTATCCCGGACAGGACGACCAGACCCGACGCATGGGGCACCAGCCTGATTCGCGCGCCTATTCGCAGATGGGCGGCGGCCAGGGTTACGACGACGGCTACGCGACAGGTAGCTACCCGGCCGATGCCGGCTACGAGCCGACCCCCGAACCCAGGCGCGGCCCGCCGGTGGACGTGGGCAAGTTCGTCGGCAGCGTGGTGGCCACCGCGCTGGTCGCGGCAATCGCCGGCTGGCTGATCGCCTGGGTGGTGGAGGCGGTGTTCAACCGCTTCGGCCAACCGTGGGCCAATGGCGGCAATACGCCCACCATGTACGCGATCTACGGTGCGGTGGCGGCGATCCTGGCCGGCCTGCTCTGGTATCTCCTGCTGGTGGGCACGGCCAACCCGCAGCAGTTCTTCTCCTGGACCGTGGGACTGCTGACCGTGGCCGCGGTGGCGCTGCCGCTACTACTGACGGTTCCGTTCCTCGACGGTGTGGCGGCGGCGATCGTCAACCTGTGTATCGGTCTGCCGATCCTGGCGCTGACGAGCGCGTTCTCGTCGACGATCAGGCGGTAGTAACCGCCGGCCGCCGAGCCCGGGGTCGGCCTCCTCGGGGACGTTCGAGCGCGGCTCAGCGAACCGCTGGGTCGCGCTCGCCGCGTGTCCCGGTCCTGGACCGCTGAACTTCTCATCTGCATCGGTTAGCGAATCGAGGCTGTTCACGGGGCCGAATCGCGGTATCGACGTTTTCCAGACACCTGTCAAACTCCGGTGCTACTTTCCGCTGATGACCCTCATCAACGCGGCCTCGGAGTCGCTGTCCGAGCCCCTTCAGCGGCAGCGCGCCGCCCACGTCGCCATCGACCCCGCCACCGCAGAGGAACGTCGCGCCCGGATCCAATCCGTGATCAACCTCGTGGTCGACCACCACGACGAGCTGGCAGAAACCATGGACGCCGACTTCGGCGGGCGTCACCACGGCTACTCGCTCATGAACGACATCGTGGGCTCCCTGGGCGCTCTCAAGCACGCGCGCGACAACCTCGAGACCTGGATGTCCGCCGACCGGCGTCCCGCCTTCGCTCCCTACGATCAGATGGGCGCGCGCTGCGAGGTGCAGTACCAGCCCAAGGGCAGCGTGCTCATCCTCGGCACCTGGAACGCCCCGCTGTTCACCCTGCTCAGCCCTCTCGCCGGGGTGCTGGCCGCCGGTAACCGGGCCGTACTCAAGCCGTCCGAGATCACCTCCCGCACTGCCGAGCTGCTCGCGCGCCTGGCCGCCGACGGGCTGGACCCAGACGTGGTGGCCGTGGTTACCGGCGACGCCGAGGTGGCCCGCGAACTCACCTCTCAGCCGTTCGACCACATCGTGGTGACCGGCAGCAGCGCCGTGGGCCGGGCCGTCATGGGCGCCGCAGCAGACAACCTGGTGCCCGTCACCCTGGAGCTCGGCGGCAAGTCTCCCGTGATCGTCGGCCGCAGCGCCGACCTCGCCGACACAGCCATGAAGATCGCCGTCGCCAAAGCCACCAACGGTGGGCAGATCTGCGTCAGCCCCGACACCGTGTACGTGGCGCGCGAGAGCGTCGACTCTCTGGTTGACGCCGTGGCCGAGGCGTTCACGACGTTGCACCCCACCGCCGGCGGGAACGCGGACGTGGTGGCTGCCGTCAACGACCGGCACGCCCAGCGCGTCGACGCCTACGTGCGCGACGCCGCCGATCGCGGCGCCCGCGTCGTCACGGCCCCGGCGGAAGAGTCGGTCGCGGGGGACCGCCGGCGCCCCCTGCGGATCGTGGTGGACCCGCCCTCGGGTACCGCGATCCGCGCCGACGAGATCTTCGGCGCCGCCATGATCGTGCAGCCCTACGACACGGTCGACGAGGTGGTGGCCGAGGTGGCCGCCGGCCCCACGCCGCTCGCGTTGTACTACTTCGGGAGCGACGACGACGAGCGCGACTCCGTCCTGGCACGCACCCGATCGGGCGGCGTCACGGTCAACAACGTGATGTTGCACCCCGGCATGAACGACGCCCCCTTCGGCGGATCCGGCGCTTCCGGGATGGGGCACTACAACGGGCGGGAGGGCTTCCTGGAGTTCAGCCACGCCCGCACCGTGTTCTTCGCACCTGACGCCGACCCGCGCGGGGAGTGGGGAATGCTGCCGCCGTACGGGGAGCACTTCACCGCCGCTATGCGGGCACAGATCACGCCCTGACCGGACCTGTTCCACTTTCGACCACCGCGGCGGTCTCCGTCTGACGCTGCTCGTTCATCGCGGTGGCGCCGAGCCGGCGCCGCCGCGGACCCACCCGTACCCCGAAGGGACACATATGAAGACCCGTGGCGCGATCATCCGCCAGGCACCCGGCACCTACGAGGTGGTCGACCTCGAACTCGACGACCCGCGGCAGGGGGAGATCACCGTCCGCATGGTCGCGGCCGGGCTGTGCCACTCCGACGACCACATCGCGAGCGGCGACCACGCCGTTGGCTCCTACCCGATCTGTGGCGGCCACGAGGGCGCCGGCGTGGTGGTGGCCGTGGGACCTGAGACACACGGCTGGACCGAGGGCGACCACGTGGTGTTCTCGTTCCTCGCCGCCTGCGGCCGCTGCCGCTGGTGCGCCCAGGGACTGCAGAACCTGTGCGACCGCGGCGCCGCGATCATGGGCGGAACCCGGCCCGACGACCCCACCAGCTTCCGTATGGACCTCGACGGCGCGCCCGTCGCGCAGACGTGCGGGCTGTCCACCTTCAGTGAATACACGACCGTGAGCACCGACTCCGCCGTCAAGGTGGACCCCGAGCTGCCGCTCGAGGTGCTGTGCCTGCTCGGCTGTGGCGTGGGCACCGGCTGGGGTGCCGCCGTGAATTCCGCCGAGGTGTACCCGGGGCAGACGGTGATCGTGCAGGGGATCGGCGGGATCGGAATCAACGCTGTGCAGGGCGCGGCCCACGCCGGGGCCTCACGGATCATCGCCGTCGACCCGGTCGAATTCAAGCGGTCCAGCGCGCTGGAGTTCGGCGCCACCCACGCCGTCGCCGGGATGGACGAGGCCACGGAACTGGCCCGATCGTTCACCAACGGGCAGGGCGCCGACGCCGCGATCGTCACCGTGGGCGTGACCACCGGTGAGCACATCGCGCAGGCGTTCTCCGCGATCCGTAAGGCGGGCACGTGCGTGGTGACCGGGCTCGGCTCGATGACCGACGTGGGGATCCCCATCAGCCCCATGGAGCTGACGCTCTATCAGAAGCGACTGCAGGGATCGCTGTACGGCTCGTGCGCTCCGACGTCCGACATCCCGTGGCTGATCGACCTCTACGGGGCCGGCAAGCTCAAGCTCGACGAGCTGATCACCCGGACCTACACGCTTGACGAGATCAACCAGGGCTTCACTGACATGCGTGAGGGTCGCAACCTCCGCGGCGTCATCAGCTTCTAACCCGCGCCCGCCCGGAGCGGATGACTTCCCGGGCGGGCGGCGGTCCCGTCTTCTCCTCGACCCTCCTCTCGAAAGGCACTCGTGAACACGTCGTCCATCCGCACCGTCTCCGCGCTCGGATTCACCGCTGCACTGGTCCTGGCCTCCGGTGGCACTGCAGGCGCCGCCGATATCGCGACCAGCGCCGTCACCGCGTCGGGATCCGTCGAGACCGCCTCAGGCAGCATCGGTAGCTCCGAGCCGGTGGACGATCACGCGCGGCAGATCGCGCTGAAGGGCGCCATCAACGTGCGCGAGCTCGGCGGGTACGCGACCGCGGACGGTCGGTCCGTTGCCTGGGGCGAGGTCTTCCGCGGCGGGGACCTGAGCGGCCTCACCACCACGGACGTCGAGAAGCTGCAGTCGGCGGGCTTGACGACGGTGGTGGACTTCCGCGGCGCCGATGAGATCGCGAAGGACGGCTCGGCCCCCGTGCCGGGCACCATCGATCTGGTCAACATCCCGGTGCTGGACGAGACCACCCAGGCACTGGCCGAGGCGCTGACCGGTGTGCTGCAGGGCGGAGACCCGGCGGTGGTCGAGGAGATGCTCGGTGGCGGCGAGTCCCAACGGATCAAGGACGAGAGCTTCGTGGCGCAGCTCGACCAGCCCGAGGCCATGGCCGGCTATGCCCGCACTCTCGAGTTGATCGCCGAGCGGCCGGGCGCGCTGATCTTCCATTGCACCGCGGGTAAGAACCGCACCGGCATGATGAGCGCGATCCTCCTGGGGATCCTGGGCGTGCCCGATCAGACGATCATCGACGACTTCGTCCTGTCCAACGAGTACCTCCGGGAGCACTACGCCAAGACGTACGCGTTCCTAGAGAGCAAGGGCGTGGACGTGGAGTTGATCCGCCCGCTCACCGAACAGTCGCCGAGCAACATCCAACCGGTGCTGGACGCCGTCCACGACCAGTACGGCGGGTGGGACGCATTCGCCACCGAAGTCATGGGGCTGGACTCGGCAACCCTGGACACGCTGCGGACCACACTCCTGGTGTGAGGGGGCGGGGCGAGCCCGGCGTGGGGACTACGACGGCGTGGGGTTGGTGAGCCACCAGACCACCACCTCATTCGCCAGCTTTCGGATGGGGTCTTCGCCTGTCGAGCCGTCGCCCCATCGCGGGAGGTCCACCCAGAGTCGCATCGGTGCTCCGCTGCCCACCGGGACATCGACGTGGGCGAGCGGGCGCGGCGTCGACCCCAGATCGTGTCGGCTATCAGTCCAGCAATTGATCACCGGGACGAAGCCGGTCAGGCAGATCACCTCATCGCGAGGGCCCACCGGTGTCAGGACCCGGGTGCCGGGGACAGCCGGATTCCAGAACGCCGGGTCTGCCGGCCCCAGCACATCGTTCACGGCCTGGGGCAGACCGCGGGCCGGGCCCGGCATCGGCGCCGCTGCGGTTACCGGAGCGGCCACAGCGGCAGCGGAGGCCAGCAGGCCCGCTGCTCCGGCGGATGCCACAGCGATGCGGAGTGGATGCCGCGAGCGGCCGATGGTGCGGGCCTGCGGCCCGGGGCGGTTTCTCATTCACCTACTGTCACAGAGTTGATCAGGCAGCGGGCCTGATTCCTTGACCAGCGATCATCACTCCGCAGAGATGCGGAAGGCGTCATCGGCGACGTGATGGTGGAGTCGACCGAAGATGTCGGCGTGCTCACGGGCACGGTCGGCGAGGGTGGTGAACAGCTCCACGGGCAGGCCCAGGTCCGGCGCGAGCGCGGCGAGGGTCTCCCAGCCGCCGAGCTTGCCCACCACGGCGCTACGCATGAGCTCCACCTCCAGCACCGGGGTCATGGGGGAGCTGGTCAGGCGCTCGTTGAGCTTGAGCCGCCCCGCCTTCTCCGCGACCGCGGCTACGGCCTGCCGGTGGGGGCGCCGGCGCAGGTGTAGGGAATCGATCAGCTCGGCCAGGAACTGGCGCTCGCTGACGATGTCCTCGGCGACCGTCGCCAGATCCGGGCCCAGATCGGTGTCCGCGAAGTCCCGGGCCATCCGGCGGGCCCGGCCCAGGCCGGCCGTCGCGCCCGTGAGGTGGTCCGACAGGTACAAGGCCAGCACGTCGCGCTCCAGGTGTGCCGGCAGACGATGGGCCGAGGATTCCTCGCCAGGGCCCGTGACCCCGGACGGGTCGGCCCCGCCGGGCGGCGACTGATCCACCGGCCACTGCTCACGCGGCCGCATCGGCGGGCTCGCGGTGCCCTGTCCGTCAGCGATCCCGGTCAACAACTCACGCAGCGTCTCCGCTGCCTCGTGCCGCGGCTGCCACCCCAGCTCGTCGCGGGCCCGCGAGCAATCCATCAACGGAACCCGCATCCCCATGTCCAGCCAGCCCGGATTCGCGGCCACCGCCCGGGCCTTCCACGCGACCGCCACCGCGGGACGGATCAGCGCGGCAGGCACCTCGAGGTACCGGCCGCTGTCCACGACGTCGGCCAGCTCCTGCGCCCGGAGTACCGGCTCTGTCGCCACGTTGAACGCCCCCGTGGCCCCCTGCACCAATACCCGACAGAACGCGTCGGCCAGATCGTCCGCGTGTACCACCTGCACCCGGATCCCCGCCGGCACCGGCAACAGTGGGAGAGTGCCCGGCCGCAGCGCCGCCGCCGGCACCAACGCGCCCAGGAAGTAGCGGGTGATCTCGGCGCCGGCATCGGCATCGAACACCAGCGCCGGGCGAACCCGGGTGATCAGCAGGTCAGGGTGCTCGGTCTGCATCTCGTCCAGGACCCGCTCCTGCGCCGCCTTGTCCACCGCGTAGTGCGATGACTCCGCAGCGCCGCCCACGGGCCACGATTCGGGGCGCGGGTCGTCGTCGTCGACACCCGAGTACGCTCCCACCGACGACGACACCACCAGATGCCCGACATCCGCTCGCACGCAGGCCTCGGCTACGCGGCGCGTGCCCTCCACATTCACGCGGCGTAGCAGTTCGCGCTGGTGATTCGGCTGGATCAGCCACGCCAGATGCACCACCGCGTCGCAGCCCCGCAGCACCTCGGCCAGGTGGTCGACCACCCGGTCCTCGTCCCGGTCGTCGCGCGTGGGGACGGCCAGATCCACCGACTCCCACCGCGCTTGGTCGTACGGCGCACGGCCTGCATCCGGCAAACGGCGGGCCACACCAAGCACCTCCGTGACCTTTGGCTCCTGGCCCAACGCCCGCACGACCGCCGTACCGACGTTGCCCGTTGCCCCGATGACCGCGACCTTCATGACCGCCACCCCTCACGAAGTTGGCTGTTCGTTGCTGCGCGTGGTTTCAGTGTGCGGGCGGCCGGGCTGATGAGCATCCGGTCGAGAGGGCGCGCACTCGGTTCGGCAGAGCCCTAGGCTCCGAGTTCGGATCCATCTCGCCTTTCGTGACGTTTTCTTTACGCTATGCGGCGACCTGCACTAATGTTTGACCGAGCTGGCCAAACCTAGTCAGTCCGAGCGGACGCGAGGAGTCGGCCATGCCGCACCCACCGATACGAGTCGGCGTCGCGCTGGCCGGCGGGGCTCTCGCGCTGGCTCTGGCCGCGTGCAGTCCCGAACCCGTTCCGGACCCCGCGGTGGGGCTTGAGCCCGTCCGAGTCCTCGACATCGCCGAGGGCGACCAGGACCAGGCCGTTGAGGTGGACGTAGACGGCGGTACCGACGGAGTGCAGGTGATGTTCCGCCAGATCACCATCGAACCGGGATCCGGAACAGGCCTGCACTGCCACCACGGACAACTCGTCGTGGTGGTGGAAGAGGGCCAGCTCACCCACTACGCCGACGTCTATCCCGGCGGCGTCCACGTCTATCGCGCCGGCGACTCGGTGGTCGAAGGCGCCCGCTACGTCCACGAGGGGATCAACGAGGGGCCTGAAAACCTGGTCCTGATGGTCACCTACATCACGCCCGAGGGAAAGCCGCTCGCGGAAACGGATCTGACGCAATGCGAGGGGTGAGAAGGCGGCGGTGCCGCTCCGCAGTGCTTGCCGCCGCCGTGGCTCTCTCGCTCGCTCTTGCTCCCATGGCGTCCGCCGCCAGACTCATAGGGCCGGTTGAGGGATCGCCCGGGGGCTACTACGTCGATACTGCGGTATCCCCGAACGGGGCGTTTGTCTATGCCGCCCACGGTGACGAGGGACAGCCGCGGATCTCCATGGTGGAGACGGCCACCGGACGGGTGGCCTCGCAGCACTCCTACCCGGGTTGGACAACCAGAAAGCTGCGCGACCTGGCCGTCTCGCCAGACGGCGCCACCGTTTACGCCACTTCCTTCGGGCAGCAAGGCGAGCTTCTGAAACTCGACGCCACCACTCTCGACCTGATCAACGACGTCAGTGTGATCAGTACCGAGCCCACCGGCGTAGTGATCTCTCCGGATGGTGCAGAGGCCTATGTTTCGAGCCCGACCGGGGTCACAGTGGTGGACACCGCGACCATGAACCAGGTCGGCTACATCAGGACGGCCGGGTCGGTTTACGGCATGGCCATTTCCCAAAATGGGAATCGACTGTCTGTCTCCTCCCGTCGCGAACGGGGGTCCCGCACCTCGATCCTCGAGATCGCCGACACCCGGACCCGAGACGTCGTCAGCACCGTCGACGGCCCACCCTCGCCGCCGTTCGACCTCGGCTGGAGGTTTGATTACTTCCGAGAATCCGTAGCGCTGAGCCCCGATGAATCGCTGGCGTACGTCGCGATCGACACCACCGTGCTGGCGTATGACGTGCGGTTCGGAACGGTGACCGCCCTGGACACCGCGGGTTACACTACCTTTGACCTGGCGATCCATCCCGGGGGAGACGAGCTCTATGTGGTGACTGACCAGGGTCTGCGGATTGTTGATGCGGTGACCGGCAGCGCCGAGGTTATCGGGGAACTGGGAGTCCGCGATGCGGGCACGATTGCGGTGACCCCCAGTGGGCAGCGCGCGTACGTCTCTACGGGGCACCAAGGCGCGATCATGGAGTTCGCGCTCGATCACGCGCCGGAATTTGGAGACGGCCATGAATCCGCCGGATCACTCGATCGAATCTTCACATTAGGCAGTTGATCTTTCGGCTCGTGTCGCTCTGACGGAGTGAGCGGGATGCGGGTGACGGCGTCGTCGTACTCGCAGGGCCACCGGAGCGTGCGCGGCCGGTGTCCCGAGAGATGTGTCCCGCGTAGGGTCCCGGGCATGACCGAGCTTGTCCTTCTCCCTGGCCTGCACGGCGATGCGCAATCGTGGTCTCCCGTGATCCATGCCCTGCCGAAGGACCTCACGGCGAGGGCTCTGGACCTGCCAGCGGCGCCAGACCTCGACGTACTCGTGGACGAGGTGGCAGGACAGATTGCGCCCGACAGTGTGGTGGTGGGGCATTCGCTCGGCGCAGTGGTGGCCATGCACCTCGCCGAACGGCACCCGACTCTGGTGGCCGGGCTCGTGCTGTTGACCGCGCCCGTGGGGGCGGAGGATCCGGATGCGGCTGCCTCCCGGGCGGCTCGAGCGGCGGGGTTGAGCTCGGACGCGTATGAGGAGATCGCCCTCGACGGCATGGAACTTGTGTACTTCGACGACCGTGGCCTGGACCCGCAGGTGCGGGCCGAGCGGCTGCGCGCAGCACGCGGGTACGGCCCGGCGCGATTTGCGGCCCACTCAGTGGCGCTGGGGGCGCGGGCAGATCGCAGCTCGTTCCCCGCGCAGGCTCCGTGCCCCGTGCTGATCGTCGGTGCGTCCGACGACCAGGTGGTGCCGACCGCCGCGCAGCGCGCGTGGGCAGTGGCCAATGACGCTTTTGGCGGGGACGGCCCGGTCTCGTACGTGGAGATCCGCGAGACCGGGCACATGCTGCCGGTGGAGGCGCCGGAGGAACTGGCTCGCGAGATCCACGCATGGGTGCGCGAGGCAGTGGGCTGAGCCCGGCGGTTGCTCGCCGGTGGTCGCGGGTTCCGTCCTAATCCGGTCGGCGACCCCACCTGCCGCCGCGGCGTACGTTTGGCGGCAGCACACCCATCACGAAGGAGACTGTCATGGCAGACGCGTTGTACTCCGTCGAGGCATTGTCCACCGGCGGAGGCCGGGACGGGCACGTGGCCACCGCCGACAATGCCGTGGACCTGGAGATGGCCCCGCCCACAGAACTCGGCGGGTCAGGCAAGGGCAACAACCCCGAGCAATTGTTCGCCGCAGGATTCGCCGCCTGCTTCCACTCGGCGCTGCAGAGCGCCGCGAGGACCAGGAAGGTCGCTATCGACGGCTCGTCCGTGGGAGCGCGGGTCTCGCTCCTTCGCTCCGGTGAAGCCAGCATCGACCTGGCCGTGGACCTCGAGGTGATCCTGCCCGGGGTCGAGACCGAGCAGGCGAACGAGCTGGCCAAACTCGCCCATGAAATGTGCCCCTACTCCCGGGCCACCGCCGGCAATATCGAGGTCTCCGTGAGCGTCGCCGAGGACTGACTTCAATCAAGCCGGAGCGTTTGCGTTCACCTGCCCCGACAGCCGGATCACGTGCGCCGGCGACACCGGCAGACGCTCCGGCAGTCGCACGCGGACACCATCGTCGTTGGCGGTGATCTCCAGCGGCTGCCCGGTCGACACCAGCAACGCCGAGGCATCCGGCCCGGCAGAGACACCCGGCACCACCAGCTCACGGGAGGTGGGGGTTCCCAGGGTGATCACGTTGACGTCCGTGCCGGTGAGGGTGAACCGCAGCTCGGTGCCCTCGCTCGCGGTGGCGGCGGGACGGACCCACGGGCGGCTGCCGCGAATCGCGCTGCCGTTCTCGTGCAACCAGCGCCCCAACGCCCGTAGAGGGGCCTGCTGCTCGGGCGGCACCGACCCGTCAGGCAAGGGACCCACCCCGAACAGCAGGTTGCCGTTCTTGCTCACCACGTCCACGAGCATGTGGACCAACTCATGCGCCGGCACGATGTCCGCCGGATCCTCGTTACGGTTCGCGGCGAAGGAGTTGCCGATCCCGCGCGTGGTCTCCCACTTCTTGGCCACGATCTCCTCGTAGCGGGCGTACTCGGGAGTCGTGAAATCGTGGTGCGGGGTCGCGGGGAAGGTCAGCTCGCGGTGCTCGGCCGGGATCAGCTTCCACACCAACTGCACCAGGCCGGCCACCCCGCGGACCACCGCCTCGGTCCCGCCGCCGCGCTTGAGATCCGTCTGCGCCCAGCGGTCGTTCACCACCCCGTCGGGCACCGCGTCGTAGAAGTCGGAGAACAGGCTCGGCAGGTCGGTTGTGGCCGGCCAGCCGATGTCGTTCCACAGGATGGCAGGGGAGTAGCGGTCGATCAGCTCCCGGACGTGGTCCTCGGCGTAGCGGGCGTAGCCCGGATCGGCCGGCACCGCGAGCACCGAGTCGGCCGGGCCCGTCAGGACCGCATCGTTGAACGGCCAGTCGTACCCGCCCGAGTAGTACAGCCCCGTGCGCATGCCGCGGGCCCGGACCGCCCGGTCTACGTCGCCCACCAGGTCGCGCGGCGAACCGTACGTACCGAGCTTCGGGTGCGGATGGTCCGACGGCCACAGCGTGTAGCCGTCGTGATGCTTGGTCGTGAGCACCACATACCCGGCGCCCGCAGCCTGGGCCAGCTCGGCGATCTGGTCCACGTCCGCCGTCTCGGCCTGACGCGAGAACTCCTCCGAGAAGCGGCGGTAGCTGTAGTCGGCGCCGTACGTGGCCTCGTGATGCTCCTGGGTAGGACTGCCCGGGATCTGCATCGTGTTGAGGTACCACTCGGCGTACGGGTTCTCCTTGAGCATCCGGCTCGGCCCGCCGTCGCGCAACAGTTCCTGGATGTCCGGCACCCGCGGCGCCCACTGGGGCACCGAATACGGGCCCCAGTGGATGAACACGCCGAGCTTGACGTCGTCGTACCAGGCAGGAAGCCTGCGGCCCTCGAGCCGCTCCCAACCGGCGGCGTCACTCATGCCGACACGAGGGTGTTGAGGCGCTGCTCCAGGAACTCCGACGCCGACTGTCCGTACGCCAGCACCAGCGCCACCACGTTGGCGGCCAGGAGCAGCCACGCCGAGACCATTGTGAAGTCCGCGAGCACGCCCAGCAGCGAGAAGAACGCGAACACCGACAGAACCAGCCGGGCCCAGCCCGCGCCGTCACGGAGCTTGACCGCGGCCACCACCTGGACGGCCATCGCGATCATCGCGGCGATCGCCAGCATCCAGCCGAACCAACTGAACGCCTCGCCGGGCGGGAGGTCGTCCATGCCGGCGTTGAGGTCGGCGAAGACCACCAGGATCTCGGTGGCGGTGAGGATGTTGGCGACGGTGAATGTGGTGAACAGGGCGGTGAACATCCAGATCCAGGACGCTGCAGAGACGGAAGAGGGACGTGCCATGAGAACTCCTCGAGAGGGGAAGGGGTCGCGCCGGGCCCGGGTCGGTCGTCTCGATCGCCGGACCTGGCGCGGTAAGAGTGAACTCATCGTGCGTGGTGGGGCGGGCACGGGTATAGAGTGCGACACACCTGTTTTTTCGCCGGACGGGAGAGCCGACTGTGACCGCGTGGAAGAGGACCCGTGCGGTACTGCGGCAGGACACCGTGTCGCGGGCGGTCACCCTGGCCGTCGAAACACGCCGTGGCGTGCTGGTGGTGGGCCCGCCGGGCACCGGCGCCAGCGGATGTGCGGCCGACATCGCGGACGGCCTGCGCGCCGCCGGCGTCCCCGTGGTGCTGTGGGACGACCTCGACCGCCGTGCCCCGGCTTCGCCCGAGCTACCCGACCGCGCCGTGGTCGTGGGCTCCGCGCGGCTGGGCGCCGCGCTCCCGCCGGGCCTGGCCGACCAGGTGTCAGCCCGCACCACGCGCCTGCCCCTGCGCGCCCTCACGCGCGGAGAATCCGAGGCCGCGGTCTCCGCGGCCGTGGGACGATCCCTCTCGACGCGCCTGGTCGAGGCACTCTGGGCGGGATCACACGGCAACCTCACCGCCCTCCGCGTGACGTTCGACGACCTCGCCGCCCGCGGCCTCGTCCGCCGCGCGGGTGATCGCCTGGACCTGACGGTTGATCCCGCCGCAGCCGTCGCCGGCGTCGCCGCGGATCCACGCCTGTGGGTCGACGACGACAACCTCACCACCACGACCACCGCTGCACTCGCCCGGCAGATCAATCTCGCCGATCTCGAGGCGATTCACGGCGAGAGTGCGGTCAGCGACGCGGTGGCCCGCTCTCTGCTCGTCACCCGCACCGATGACGGCGTGGAGATGCTCACAGTGCGGCCGCCGATCCTGGCCGGTGCGCTGCGGGACGGGGCCGATGGTCTTCGTCGTCGTCAGGTCTACGACGCCGTTCTCCGCGGCGCGGCGATCGGCGGCCGGGGTGGCACCCGCAGCGAACACGGCGACGCCCGCGGTGACCACGGCAGCGCTCTCGGCGCGCTCCTGCGGCCGGGCCGTGCGCTGCCGGACCCGCGGATCATCCTGTGGGCGCTCGCGCAGGGGCGCGACGTCGACGCCGCGGCCACCCTCGCCGCCGCGCGCGCCGCGCTCGACGCGCACGACTATCGCACCGGCGTCGACCTCCGCCCCGCCGCCCGCCGCGCGGGCCTCGCCATGACCGCACTGCAGGAGGCCGAGCTCGCGCTGGTCGGCGCCTCGTGCCTGCGGCTGCTCGACCGGCTGCAGGAGACCGCTGCCGCGCTCGACGAGGCGCAGGTGTTACTCGAGGGGATCACCGGCACCGGCACCGGCCCCGACGCCAGCGAATACGTCCGCGTGCTGATCGGCACGGTCACCGCGCGTGCCGACCTGGCCCACTACCGCGACCGTCACCCCGACAACGCCCTGCCCATGATCCGCGACGCCCACCGCCTCCTCCCGCCCGGACATGAGGCCCACGCCGTGCTCGACACCCTCACCGTGGTGCACCTGACCTACTCGGGGCGGCACCGCGAGGCGGCCCGCGCCTACGCCGAGTTGACCTCCCCGCCGCCGGCCGACTGGGAGCGGCGTCTCGAGGCGGTCCACGCGCTGGCGCTCGACGCGCTCGGCAGGCCCGACGAGGCGCGGGCCGTCCTGCGTCGGCTCGCCCGCCGGGCCCGCACGATGGACCATCATGCGTGGGCGTCGGAGGAGTACTTGTCGGCGCTGTTGTCCGTGGTGCTGCACGGCTACGGGGTCACCGCGCTGCTGGCCGAGCTCGCGCCGTTCTACGAGGTGGAGCAGGACGCTTCAGTGCGCATCGACCACGGCATGCGCCGCGTGGCCGAGGCCGAGATCGCGCTCAGTGCCGGCGACCTGACCGGCGCCGTGGCCGCCGCTGCCGACGCCGTGGACACCATGGAGGTCGACGGCCCCGAGGACTTCCTGCCCCGCGCAGTCTCCCTGTACGCACTGGCCTGCGCGCAGTCCGGCCGGGGCGCCGACGCGCGGGCGGCGCTGCGCCGGGTGTACGCCGTGCCCTCGTACACCAACTCGCCCGTCGGGCCCGAGATCCGGGCGGCCGAGGCGGGGGTGCTCTACTGCGAGGGGCGGGCGGACGACGCGCGCGGAATCGTCCGCGAGCTCATCGCCGACGGGGTCCACGGCGCAGCGGTGCGGGCCGCGTGGATCGGCGTCCTGATGGGCGATCCCGAGACGTGCCGGATGGTGGGGGAGGTGGTCGTCGGCGGTGATGTGGCGCCGCTGATGCAGGACCTGGCGGCGATGACGCTGGCCGCGAACCCCCGGCGACTCCTCGACGTGGCCCAGCGGGCCCGCGGATTCGGGCTGCTCATGGTGGCCGCGGCGGCCGCCGAACGTGCCCGCACGCTCGCGACGCCGGGATCGCAGACGTGCACTCTGGCCGAGCGGATGTTGGCGACCACCGAGATCCGCAGTCCCCACGCCGGCCTCGTCGGGCTGGGCGGGCTGGCCGCGACGATTCCCGCTGGCGTCTCGCTGACGCGCCGCGAGTCCGAGATCGCCGACCTCGTGGGCGGGGGCCTGACCAACGCCGAGATCGCAGCGGAGCTGCATCTGTCCAAGCGCACGGTCGAAGGGCACCTCAACCGCATCTACGCCAAGACGGGGACGCGGCTGAGGGGGTGACCGGCTGGGGAGTTCTCGTGCGGCCGACCTGGTACGTCCAACAGAGTGCCCTCGAGAGGAATCGAACCTCCGACACCGGCTTTAGGAGAGCCGTGCTCTATCCACTGAGCTACGAGGGCGGGAACCGGGGAGAGTCTAGCGGATCCACGTGACGACTTGGAGGTGGAGGCCATCGGTCGGTAAAGTGAACCCTCGGCGTTCGTGTCGGTCCCGCTTGTCGGGTCGGTCGATCGCCTCGCGCGGGTCACCACCGGCCGCCGCGCGAGGGGGAGAGCGCCCGCCCGGCCGGCAGCCCACTAGACAGACAGAGGTATCGCCTGTGTCCACGTACACCCCCAAGCCCGGGGACGTGACGCGCGCCTGGTACGTCATCGACGCCACTGATGTGGTGCTCGGTCGACTTGCCGTCCAGGCCGCGAACATCCTCCGTGGCAAGCACAAGCCGCAGTTCGCCCCGAACGCCGACACCGGCGACTTCGTCGTCATCATCAACGCCGACAAGGTCGCGATCTCGTCGAACAAGCGCGAGCGCGTGAACCAGTACCGCCACTCGGGTTTCCCCGGTGGCCTGAAGTCGCGCACCCTCGGTGAGGCCATGGACTCGCGTCCGGACCGCGTCGTCGAGAAGGCCATCAAGGGCATGCTGCCGAGCAACAAGCTCGGCCGCTCCGTCGCCTCCAAGCTGAAGGTGTACGCCGGTGCCGAGCACCCGCACGCCGCCCAGCAGCCCGTGCCCTACGAGATCAAGCAGGTGGCCCAGTGACCGACGAGAACATCACCCCCGAGGCCGACGTGGCCGATGATCTGGTGGCCGACCTCGCCGCCGAGGTCGCCGAGGACTACTCCGAGGCCGACTACGCCGGTGGCACCGAGTTCGTCGCCGACGTCGAGACGCAGCTCGTCTCCAGCGGGCCCGCCCAGGCCGTCGGCCGCCGCAAGGAAGCCGTCGCCCGCGTGCGCCTGGTTCCCGGTTCCGGTCAGTTCACGCTCAACGGCCGCACCCTCGAGGAGTACTTCCCGAACAAGGTGCACCAGCAGCTCGTCAAGTCGCCGCTGGTTCTCGTCGAGCGCGAGGAGCAGTTCGACATCGTGGGCCTGCTCCACGGTGGCGGCCCGTCGGGTCAGGCCGGTGCTCTGCGCCTGGCCATCGCCCGCGCCCTCACCGAGTACTCGGGCGAGGACCGTCCGGCCCTGAAGAAGGCCGGCTTCCTCACCCGTGACGCCCGCGCCGTCGAGCGCAAGAAGGCCGGCCTCAAGAAGGCCCGTAAGGCCCCGCAGTACTCGAAGCGCTGATCTCCCCGAGATCACACACTCCAGAGCAGGTTTCCGCAGCTTCGCGGGGGCCTGCTCTGGGGCGTTTCAGGGAGGGGAGCCGAGCGCTCACCGCGCAGTGGTTATCCTGTCTGGACGTCTCGACCAGCCCGGTCGAAAGCCGGCGGCCGCACCTCTGCGGTCGCACACCAGTGGCCGCGTCTCAGCGGTAGGGCACCCACGACCCCGGAGGAATCCACCACATGACCCGACTGTTCGGCACCGACGGCGTCCGCGGACTCGCCAACCGGACGCTCACCGCCGACCTGGCCCTGCGTCTCGGCGCCGCGGCCGCAGCGGTCCTGGCGGCCGAAGCCGACCCCGCCCGCGCGGGTGGCGCCTCCACCGGATCCCCCCGCCCCCTCGCGGTGGTCGGCCGCGACCCGCGGGTCTCCGGCGAGATGCTCGAAGCCGCCCTCTCCGCCGGGCTGGCCAGTCAGGGAGTCGACGTCCTGCTCGTCGGCGAGCTGCCCACCCCGGCCGTCGCCCACCTGACAGCCCAGCACGGCGCGGCCCTCGGTGCGATGATCTCCGCCTCGCACAACGCCATGCCGGACAACGGCATCAAGTTCTTCGCCGCCGGCGGCCACAAGCTCGGCGACCACATCGAGGACGCCATCGAGTCCGCGCTCACCGACGAGCCCATCACCGGACCCACCGGGGACGCGATCGGCCGGATACGTCGTGCCCCGTCCGCAGACGCCCTGGACGGTTACGTGCGGCACCTCCTGACGTCGACGCCGGGCCGGTTGGACGGTCTCGTCGTCGTCGTGGACTGCGCCAACGGCGCCGCCAGCGAGGCCGCGCCCCGCGCCTACCGCGAGGCCGGTGCCAGGGTCATCGAGATCCACGCCGCGCCCGACGGCTACAACATCAACCACGAGTGCGGCTCCACCCACCTCGGCGCCGTGCAGGCCGCCGTGCGCGAGCATGACGCCGACCTGGGTCTGGCGCACGACGGCGACGCCGACCGCTGCCTGGCCGTCGACGCCGACGGGAACGTCGTGGACGGTGATCAGATCATGGCCATCCTCGCCCTCGCCATGCGCGACGCCGGCGAGCTCGCCGAGGACACGCTCGTCGCGACCGTGATGAGCAACCTGGGCCTCAAGGTGGCCATGCGCGCGGCCGGGATCGAGATCGCCGAGACCAAGGTCGGCGACCGGTACGTGCTCGAGCGGCTGCGCGACGGCGGCTACAGCCTCGGCGGCGAACAGTCCGGGCACCTTGTGCTCCCCGGGCACGCCACCACGGGCGACGGGCTGCTCACCGGGCTGCGGATCATGGCGCGCATGGCCGAGACCGGCAGCTCGCTCGCCGAGCTGGCCGGGGTGATGACCGTGCTACCGCAGATCCTCGTCAACGTCCCGGTCGACGACAAGGCCGCCGTCGCCGCATCCGGCTCGGTCGCCGAGGCCGTCGCCCAGGAGGAGGGCGCGCTCGGCGCGACCGGCCGCGTCCTGCTGCGGCCCTCGGGTACCGAGCAGCTCGTGCGCGTTATGGTCGAGGCGCAGGACCCCGACCTGGCGCGCGAGGTGGCCGAGCGGCTCGCCGGGGTCGTCGCGGCGGTCTGACCGGGCCAGGGCTCCACCTCGGCTGCTCACCGCCTCCACACGGCCCGGCGATCCTGGCCGGCCCGAGCCGGTCGGTTGCAAGACCTCCCATTCCGATTGCACGACGATCTGTGCGAAGTTCTAGCCAGAAATCGCACCTGAGGTCAGGCATCCGGCGACGCGTGTCTTGCAACCGCCGTGGGTCAGCCGCCGGTGAACCCCTTGACCAGCTTGAGGAGCGGGGGAGTCGAGGGAACCAGATCGTCGGCCTCCTCGGCCAACATCTCCTCGGTGACCAAGACGGAGTTCTTGAACTTAGCCTCCGGATCGGCGAACGCCGCGTAGTCGTCGTCGCCCCCGAGGGTGGCCAACAGGTAACCCGCCAGGAGCGGGCGGACAGTACGGTGCGTCCGGCGGTCCGGATCGGCGAGGCCGACGCCCTGGAGCCATGAGTTGCGCTCCACCAGACCTGTCTCGATGGCCTTCTCCAGGCGGCGGTGCACCAGCTCGCCGCGCCAGGCCTCGTGCAGTGCGCGGGCGTCCTCGCCGTGCACCCCACCCGCCGCGGACAGCAGCAGCGCGGGGGAGTCGATCAGCATCGCGCGCTCGGCGGCGGAGGGCACCGTCTCGGTGGGGAAGACCATGGCCACCGCATCGATGTCCGTGCGCTGGGAGGCGAGCAGTGCGGCGATCCCGCCACCGAGGCCGTGCCCAGCCAGCGCGATGCGACGCGGATCGGCGCGGACCTTCCCGCGCCCGAGCCGGGCCTGAAGGACGTCCTCGATCGCGTTCGACACGTGATCGGCGAAGTGCTGGTGGTTCGGCCGGCCGCCGTGATCGGTGGCCGGCGCCACCACCACGAAACCCCAGGACGCGAGGTGCTTGAGAGTGTCGGTGTAGTACCGCGGCCCCTTGGTCCAGTCGTGGGCCCAGCCCACCACCGGGGCGGGCGACGGGGCGCCTCGCGGCACGAAGACCGCGCCCGGGGTGCCGGTGAAGCCGAGATCGCCGGTATCCACCCCGTAGGGGCCGCGCCGACCCACCTTTGCGTGCAGTTCCTTGGTCTTGATGGCCACGGAGGTAACAGTATCCCCTCTCGGAGGGTTGAGGGTGTCAGGGCGGGCGACCGGGCTGGCTACACTTGGCGACCATGTGCGGAATCGTCGGTTATGTGGGCCAGCAGGCTGCTCTTCCTGTCGTCGTCGAGGCCCTGCGGAGGATGGAATACCGCGGCTATGACTCGGCGGGAGTCGCCATCCTCGACGGCGCCGGCGGGGTGCGGGTCGAGAAGAGGGCGGGCAAGCTCGCCAACCTCGAGGAGGCGCTCGACGCTGACGGCGGCGAGGCCGGATTCGTCGGCACCACCGGTATCGGCCACACGCGCTGGGCGACCCACGGGCGCCCCAACGACCGGAACGCGCACCCGCACGTGTCCGGCGACGTGGCGATCGTCCACAACGGGATCATCGAGAACTTCGCGCCGCTGCGCGCCGAGCTCGAGGCCGCCGGCGTCGAGCTGGTCTCGGACACCGACTCCGAGGTGGCCGCGCACCTGCTGACGCGCGCGATGGAGTCAGGCGTGACCGCCGGCGACTTCGTGGCCTCGTGCCGTGCGGTGCTGGCCCGCCTGGAGGGCGCGTTCACCCTCGTTTTCAGCCACGCGAAGCACCCCGACGTGCTGGTGGCCGCCCGCCGCTCCACCCCGCTCGTGCTGGGCGTCGGCCAGGGCGAGATGTTCCTCGGCTCGGACGTGGCCGCGTTCATCGAGCACACCCGCGACGCGGTCGAGCTGGGCCAGGACAACGTCGTGGTGATGCGCGCCGACGGCTACGAGGTCACGAACTTCGACGGCGAGCCCACCGAGGGGCGCCCGTTCCGCATCGACTGGGACCTCGAGGCCGCCGAGAAGGGCGGATACGACTACTTCATGCTCAAGGAGATCGCCGAGCAGCCGCAGGCCGTCGCCGACACTCTCCTGGGCAAGTTCCAGGACGGCCGGATCGTGCTGGACGAGCAGCGCATCTCCGACCAGGAGCTACGCGACATCGACAAGGTGTTCATCATCGCCTGCGGCAGCGCCTACCACTCGGGGCTGGTCGCCAAGTACGCGATCGAGCACTGGACCCGGCTCCCATGCGAGGTCGAGATCGCCTCGGAGTTCCGCTACCGCGACCCGGTTCTGGACCGCTCCACGCTCGTCGTGGCGATCTCGCAGTCCGGTGAGACGGCCGACACCCTGGAGGCCGTGCGCCACGCCAAGTCGCAGAAGGCGCGCGTGCTGGCGGTGTGCAACACCAACGGTTCGCAGATCCCGCGCGAGGCCGACGCCGTGCTGTACACCCACGCCGGCCCGGAGATCGGTGTGGCCTCCACCAAGGCCTACCTCGCCCAGATCACCGCCAACTACCTGGTCGGCCTGGCGCTGGCGCAGGCGCGCGGCACCAAGTTCCCCGACGAGGTGGCCGCCGAGTTCCGCCAGCTCGAGCGCATGCCCGAGTCCATCCAGCAGGTCGTGGACTCCCTCGAGCCGGTGCGTGAGATCGCCCGCGAGCTCGCCGACTCCAAGTCGGTGCTGTTCCTGGGCCGCCACGTCGGCTATCCGACGGCACTGGAGGGCGCGCTCAAGCTCAAGGAGCTCGCGTACATGCACGCCGAGGGCTTCCCGGCCGGCGAGCTCAAGCACGGCCCGATCGCCCTGATCGAGGACGATCTGCCGGTCTTCGTGGTGATGCCGCCGGTCGAGGGCCGCGGGGTGCTGCACTCCAAGCTCGTCAGCAACATCCAGGAGATCAAGGCGCGTGGGGCGCGCACCATCGTCATTGCCGAGGAGGGCGACGAGCTGGTCAAGCCGCTGTCGGACTACTTCATCCCCATCCCGCCGTCGACCACGTTGCTGCAGCCGCTGCTGGCCACCATCCCGTACCAGGCGTTCGCCGCCGAGGTCGCGGCCGCGCGGGGGTACGACGTGGACAAGCCGCGCAACCTGGCTAAGTCCGTCACGGTGGAATAGGAGCCGTGGGCGTGGCGGTCACCGTGGACTGACGGGAGGGACGACGACGATGCGACGTGCGCACCCGGTCGAGGTCATTCGGGCCGCGGAAGCACCACTCCTCGCGGCCGCCGAGGCCTCCGGCGACCCGGACGTCGTCATGCGCCGGGCCGCCGCTGGCGTCGCCCACCACACCGCGGCCCTGCTGGGCGAGCGCACGGGCGGCGTCTACGGCCGCACGGTAGAGCTGCTCGTGGGCGCCGGCGACAACGGGGGTGACGCCCTCTACGCCGGCGCCATGTTGCGGGCCCGCGGCTGCCGCGTCGACGCGGTTCTGCTCGACCCCGACCGCGCCCACCCCCGGGGATTGGCCGCGCTACGCCGTGCGGGCGGGCGGATCCACCGCGCGGAGGATTTGGGTTCACGCGTTCCGGTCCCGGACGTGGCTATCGACGGCGTGGTCGGACTGGGTGGGCGCGGCCCGTTGCGTGCGCCTGCCGATCGGATCGTGACCGGCCTGGCCGAGGCCGGCGTCCCGTGGGTGGCCGTCGATCTGCCCAGCGGCGTGGATGCCGACACCGGCACCGCCCACGTCGCCCACGTGCCCGCCACCCTCACCGTCACCTTCGGTCTGCTGCGCCGCGCGCATCTATTGGCCTCGCCGGTGTGCGGCCGAGTCGAGGTGGTGGACATCGGACTGTCCGACCCGCCGGCCGGCCCCGAGACCGTCTACGCCCCGGACCCCGCGGACGTGGGCCGCAGGTGGCCGGTGCCCGGACCCGCCGACGACAAGTACACCCAGGGCGTGGTGGCCATCCGCGCCGGCTCGGAGCGCTTCCCGGGCGCGGCGGTCCTCTGCACGAGCGCCGCCGTGGCCGCGACCTCCGGCATGGTCCGCTACGTCGGCTCCGGCGCCGATCCGGTGCTCGCCGCGCGGCCCGAGGTCGTGTGCCATCCCTCGGTCGCGGAGGCCGGAAAGGCGCAGGCATGGGTGGTAGGCCCGGGCGCCGGCACCGGTGCGGAGGCGATCGCCGACATCGACGCGGTCCTGGCCCGCGGCCGCCCCACGCTGCTGGACGCCGATGCCCTGACCTGCGTCGCCTCCCATCCGGTGCTCCTTCGCAGCGCCACCGCGCCCGTGCTGCTCACCCCGCACGGCGGCGAGTTCGACCGACTCACCGGTGGCTGGGACCGCGCCGATCGCCCCGGCGCGCTGCGCCGGTACGTCGCCGGACTGCGCGAGCGCGGGATCGAGGCGACGGTGCTGCTCAAGGGTCGCGTCACACTGATCGACGACGGCGAGACCACCTACTCCGTCGACGCAGGGTCGTCGTGGGCCGCCACTGCGGGCTCCGGGGACATCCTGTCGGGGATCACGGGAGCTCTCATGGCGCACGCCGCGGCCGTGCATGAGGCGGCTGCCCCGGAGACGACGCTGGATCTGGCCCGCGCCGCTGCCGCCGCGGCGACGCTGCACGGCGAGGCCGCCCGCCTGGCCGCGCACCGCTTCGCCCCGGGCCGGCTCGGCCTGCACCACCTCGGCGAGAGGCCCGGTGCGGACGTCGATGCAGCCCGCGGTGGCGGTGGGCGGCCGTGTGCCGAGGGGCCCGGCGCACCGATCGGCGCCTCGGATCTGCTGGCCGCCGTGCCCGCAGCCGTTGCCGCCCTGCGCTCTTCGCGGTAGCCCCGAGGTCGTCTGCGCGGTCAGGGCCACGCTCGCCTATCCGATGTCGCGCCACCTACCGGATCACGTAGGCGGCGCGACATCCGATAGGTGAATCGGGGGCAGCCGACCGGTCCAGCGGGCTCGGCCGACACGGGGGCGGCCCCGCGTGGCGGCCCCGCTCTGCACGGCACCCCCGACGCGGCACCACGGCCAGCGTTGCCGACGTCGCGGGGCGCGGAAATCGCCCCCCGTCGGCCCGTTTGGCAGAATTGACGAAATGGCTCCGATTGTCCCCCCGGCTCCGTGCCGTGCCGAGATCGATCTGGACGCGGTCGAGCACAACGCCCGCGTCCTGGTCCGGCATGCAGGCGGCTCCCGGGTCATGGCTGTGGTCAAGGCTGACGCCTATGGCCACGGCGCCGTTCCCGTCTCCCTCGCCGCCCTGCGCGGGGGCGCGACCGCGCTGGGCGTCACCACGATCGGCGAGGCGCTGGAACTCCGCTCGGCCGGCATCGATGCCGAGATCCTGGCCTGGCTGTACCTGCCGTCCGACGACGCGCGTGCGGCCGTCGAGGCCGACGTCGACCTGGCGATCCCCAGCCCCGCGCACCTGGACACGGTGCTGGAGGCGGCGCGCCGCTCGGGCCGCAGGGCGCGCGTGACCCCCAAGATCGACACCGGCCTGGCCCGCTCCGGCATCTCTCTGGAGGAGTGGCCAGCGGTTCTCGAGCGGCTGGTCGCGGCCACCGCCGGCGGTCTGGTGGAGGTCACGGGCCTGATGGCGCATTTCGCGCACGCCGATGACCCCGGCAACCCGGTCATCGACCTGCAGGTCGCGCGCCTGCACGAGTGCGTGGCTCAAGCCCGGGCCCGCGGCCTGGAGTGCCCGGTCAACCACCACGCCAACTCGGCGGCCACGTTGACCCGGCCCGAGGACGGCTTCGAGATGGTCCGCCCCGGGATCGCCCTGTACGGGCTCGACCCGGTCGGCGACCTGGGTGCGGATCTGATCCCGGCCATGACCTTCTCGGCCGACATCCTCATGGTCAAGCGGCTGGCGAAGGGGCAGGGCGTGAGTTACGGCCACACCTGGTACGCGCCGCACGACACGACGGTGGCGCTCATCGCGGCCGGGTACGCGGACGGTGTCTGGCGGATGCTGTCGGGACGCCTGGACGTGGGCATCGCCGGCCGCCGCTACCCGAACGTGGGGCGGGTCTGTATGGACCAGTTCGTCGTCGACCTCGGACCCGACCCCGACCGCACCATCCGCGCGGGCGACACCGCCGTTCTGTTCGGTACCGGCGCGGGCGGGGGGCCCACCGCCGCCGAGTGGGCCGACGAATTGGGCACCATCCACTACGAGGTCGTCACCGCCGTGCGGGGGCGCGCGAGCAGGGACCACGTGCTCCGGGGGCGCCACGCCACCGGGGACCGACAGGGGGACGCACGATGACGGGGTTCGAGGGGGCCGACGGCGATGCCGCCGGAAAAGCTGCCGATGAGGCCGCCCGCCAGGGCGGGATAGAGAACGACGACGACAACGCCCACACCGAGGGCGCGCCCAAGCGCGGTCGGCCGCGGCTGCGGTTCCCGCGGCGCCCGTCGCGGTCGTCGACGCGGACCCCGGTCGAGGTCCGGCCACCGGAGGTTCTCGGCGGCGACCCGGACGAGGTCGAGGCGGTCGCGAAGAAGATCCGCACCCCCGGCGGGCTTGCGGCGGGGGTGAGCGCGCTCGGCGCCGCGACCCTCGGCTCGGTCGGCACGCTCATGCCGGGCAGGAGGGCGAGCGACCCGTGGGCCGGTGAGGACATGGATGAGCTCGGCGTCGACCGCGGTTCGATGGTCGCCGCCACCGACGGCGTGCCGCTGGCGGTCCGTGAGGCCGGGCCCACCGACGCGCCCATGACCGTCGTGTTCGTGCACGGCTATACGCTCACCATGGACACCTGGCATTTCCAGCGCCGACACCTGGCGGACCGGTTCGGCTCCGAGATCCGCATGGTGTTCTACGACCAGCGTGGCCACGGGCTCAGCGGCAAGAGCTCGATCGAGAACTCGACCATCGACCAGCTGGCCCGCGACCTGAGCACCGTCATCTCGGCGACCGCGCCGACCGGGCCGGTCGTGGTGATAGGACACTCGATGGGCGGCATGACCGCCATGGGCTACGCGGCGCGGCACCCCGAGGCCGTGCGCGACCGCGTGATGGGTGTGGGGTTGGTGGCCACCGCCATGGCGGAGCTGTCGGAGTCGGGGTTGGGCTCCGTACTGGACAGCAAAGCAATGGCCCGGGTAGCCGCGCTGATCAATCGCTCGCCGGGCGTGTTCACCAGCGGCCGCAAGGCGCTCGGCGCGATCATCTCGCCGTTCATCTACGGCGGCTCGTTCGGCGATCCCGCCTCGATGAGCCCCACGGTGGCACGGTTCGTCGACAAGACCATCAACTCCACCGACGTGCTGACCATCGCGAACTTCTTCGAGACGCTCACGCAGCACGACGAGTCCGAGGCGATGCCCATCCTGCGGAACGTGCGCACCACCGTGCTCTGCGGCGACCGCGACCTGCTCACCCCGCTCGACCGATCCGTCGACATCGTCGAGGAGCTGCCCGACGCCGAGTTCGTGGTGGTCCCGGGGGCCGGCCACATGGTGATGCTCGAGGAGCCCGCGCACGTGTCCGAGGTGCTGGGCGATCTCGTGGCCGACGCGATCGTCGAGTCGCGCGAGCGTGAACGACTCGCGGACGCGGGCGGAAGCAGCCGCGCCGCCGGCGCCGCCGGCCGGAGCGCGAAGGCCTCGTGACACTCCAGGTGCCCGGCCGACGCGAGCTGACCACCGTCGACGACACCCGCGCGCTGGGCGAGGAGATCGCCGGCCTGCTCTCGGCCGGTGACGTGGTGGTCCTCGACGGACCGCTCGGCGCCGGCAAGACCGCGCTGACCACCGGCATCGCCGCCGGACTCGGGGTGCGCGGGCGGGTCACCTCGCCGACCTTCGTGATCGCCCGTCGGCACGCCCCGGCCACCCCCGGCGGCCCCGGACTCGTGCACGTCGACGCCTACCGGCTGCTCGGCCAGGACCCCGACGGCGAGCAGCCCACCCGCCGCGACCTCGCCGACGAACTCGAATCCCTCGACCTGGACACCGCGCTCGAGCGCGACGTGGTGGTGGTCGAGTGGGGCGCCGGGTTCGTCGAGTCGCTCGTCGAGGCCCCGCTGATCGTCACCCTGCACCGCGGGGGCGAGGGCGACGTCCGCTCCGCCGCCTGGCACCGCGTCGGTGGATCCGCGGCCCCGGCGGTACCCTGACCTCGTGCTGGTCCTCGCCCTCGACACCTCCACCCCCGCCGTCACCGCGGGGGTGTGCCGCCTCGAACCCGCTGACCAGGGTCACGCCGAAGGCAGGTCCGAACCCGCAGGCGAGACCGAGCGCGCAGGCGAGACCGAACCCGCAGCCGAGGCCGGCCCGCAGGTCACGACCCTGGCCGCGCGGGTCACGGAGGACGCCCGGGCCCACGCCGAGCTGCTCACCCCGCACATCCTCGAGTGCCTGGACGTCGCCGGGCTGACGGCCGCCGAGCTGGACGCCGTGGTGGTGGGGGTCGGGCCCGGCCCGTTCACCGGACTACGCGTGGGCATGGCCACCGCCGCGGCGTTTGCCGATGCGATCGGAAAACCCGTCCACGGGGTCTGTTCGCTCGACGGGCTCGCGGCCCGGGCGCGCGCCGCCGGGGTGGAGGGGGACCTCGTCGTCGTCACCGATGCCCGGCGCCGCGAGGCGTACCACGCCCGCTACGACGGTGAGGGCGTGCGGACCTCGGGGCCGATCGTGGGCCCCGCCGCCGAGATCGCGTTGGACGGCGCGCGTGCGGTCGGGGACCAGGCGCGGTTGGCCGAGATCCCGGACGGCGGATCCTTGACGGACGTAAAGGCCGCGGTGGCCGCTCTGACCTCCCCGGACCCGGCCGGGCTCGTCTCGGTGGCGGCCGCGGGCCTGCTCGCCGACGACACGCCCGACCCGCTCGAGCCTCTCTACCTGCGGCGACCCGACGCCGTCCCGCCCAAGCGCGTCGAGCCGTCATCCGCACTACGCGGGGTGCAGCGATGAGCGCGGGGGACACCGGCGCCGGTGGGCCGCGATACGGCTCCACCCCGACCGGCGTGCAGTACGGGCGGCTCGTCGCGGACGACGCGATGCGCTGCGCCGAGCTCGAGACGATCCTGTTCGCCGGGGACGGGCCGTGGTCGGCGGTCGCGTTCGTGTCCGAGATCTCCTCGCGGCACAACACGTGCTTCGCGGCGAGGCTGAACGGCGAATTGGTGGGCTACGCGGTGCTCGCGGGGCTCGGGCCGGTCGGCGACCGCGACTTCGAGGTGCACACCATCGGCGTGGACCCGCAGCGGCAGGGCATCGGCATCGGGCGGACGCTGCTGCGCCAGATGCTGGACGTGGCCGACCGCGAGGGCGCGCCCGTCGTACTGGACGTGCGGACCGACAATGTGCCCGCGCGGACGCTGTACGAGGCGCACGGATTCGAGATCGTGGGGGTCCGGCCGCGGTACTACCGGCCGAGCATGGCCGATGCGTATCTGATGACGCGGCCGGCCCGGCCTGCTGCCGCCGCGGGCCCGGGCGCAGGTGCCGGGACGAACCCGGGTGCTGGGCCGGCGCCGGGTGCGCGCGAGAACAGGGGAGAGGTGGGCGGCTCGTGAAGACCGTCATGGGGATCGAGAGCTCCTGCGACGAGACCGGCGTGGCCGTGGCGCGGATCCACGACGACGGGCGGGCCGAGCTGCTGTCGGACATGGTCGCGTCGTCGATGTCCGAGCACGCGCGGTTCGGTGGGGTGGTGCCCGAGATCGCCTCGCGTGCGCACCTGGAGTCGCTCGTGCCGACCGTGCGCGCGGCGCTGGCCGAGGCCGGGATATCCCGGCCCGACGCCGTGGCCACGACGATCGGGCCGGGGCTGTCGGGCGCACTGCTCGTCGGCTCATCCGGGGCCAAGGCCTACGCCGCCGCGTGGGGAGTGCCGTTCTACGCCGTCAACCACCTGGTCGGGCACGTGGCCGTGGCCGGCTTCGACGGCGACCCGCTGCCCGAGTGCGTGGCGCTGCTCGTCTCCGGCGGCCACACGCAGCTGCTGCACGTTCGATCCCTGACCGAGCCGGTGGTGGAGCTGGGCTCGACCGTCGACGACGCGGCGGGGGAGGCCTACGACAAGGTCGCCAGACTGCTCGGGCTCGGATACCCGGGCGGGCCGGTCATCGACCGGCTCGCGGCCACCGGCGATCCGGCCACGATCGCGTTCCCGCGCGGGATGACCGGGCCGCGTGACGCCCGGCACGATTTCTCCTTCTCCGGCCTCAAGACCTCCGTCGCCCGGCGGATCGAGGCGGCCGAACGCGACGGCGTCCAGCTCGAGGTGGCGGACGTGGCGGCGTCGTTCCAGGAGGCCGTGGCCGATGTGCTGACGATGAAGGCCGTGCGGGCCTGCACCGACCTCGGGGTCGACACGCTGCTCATCGGCGGCGGCGTGGCGGCCAACTCGAGGCTGCGGGAACTGGCGGGCCAGCGCTGCGCCGACGCGGGCATCACCCTGCGCGTGCCGCGGCCCCGGCTGTGCACCGACAACGGTGCGATGGTCGTGGGCGTGGCGTCCGCGCTGCTGGCCGGCGGAGTGGCGCCCAGCCCGTTGACCGTGGCGGCCGACCCGGGGCTGCCGGTCGAGACGACGCAGGTGGTCTGACGACGACGTCGTCCGGGGGCGTGGGTGCGTGTTCGCCATTCGCGAACGCGTCCCGATCGGGCACACGGGACACTTGAGTGCTGGCACTCGCGCATATAGAGTGCCAATAGGCATGGAACCGGCGGCGTCACCCGCGACGACGCTTCTCCGGACCCCGCCGCACATTCATCAGCCATCTACACACGGAGGATCCATCGTGGCGATCAAGCCGCTTGAGGACAAGATTCTCGTCGAGGCCACCGCTGCCGAGACCACCACGGCGTCCGGCCTCGTCATTCCGGACACCGCCAAGGAGAAGCCCCAGGAGGGCACCGTCGTCGCGGTCGGTAAGGGCCGCTTCGACGAGGACGGCGACCGCATCCCCATGGACATCAAGGAGGGGGACAAGGTCATCTACTCGAAGTACGGCGGCACCGAGATCAAGTACGAGGGCAAGGAATACCTGATCCTCTCCTCGCGTGACGTTCTCGCAGTCATCGACTGACGTGAGCTGCTGAACCCCGCCCCGACGGCGCCGGCCAGAAGGCCGGTCCCGCCGGGGCGGTGGTGTCTCACGCCTGCCGAACCGTCTGATCAGACCCCTTCTTCCTCCCAGGAGTTCCATCCATGTCCAAGTTGATCGCATTCGACGAGGAGGCCCGCAAGGGCATGCTCGCCGGTGTCGACGAGCTCGCCGACACCGTCAAGGTCACGCTCGGCCCCAAGGGCCGGCACGTCGTCCTGTCCAAGGCCTTCGGCGGCCCGACCGTCACCAACGACGGCGTCTCCATCGCCCGCGAGATCGAGCTCTCCGATCCGTTCGCGAACCTCGGCGCCCAGCTGGTCAAGAGCGTCGCCACCAAGACCAACGACGTCGCCGGCGACGGCACGACCACCGCCACCGTCCTGGCACAGGCACTCATCCGTGAGGGGCTGCGCAACGTGGTGGCCGGCTCCAACCCCATGGCCATGGGCAAGGGCATCGAGAAGGCCGCTGCCGCCGCCGTGGAGTACCTGCGCTCGGCCGCGACCCCCGTCTCCGGTTCCGAGGCCGTCGCGCAGGTCGCCACCGTGTCCTCGCGTGACCCTGAGATCGGCCGCATGGTCGCCGAGGCCATGGACGCCGTCGGCGTCAACGGCGTCGTCTCCGTGGAGGAGTCGCAGGGCCTGCACACCGAGGTCTCCGTGACCGAGGGCATCGCCTTCGACAAGGGCTACCTGTCGCCGTACTTCGTCACCGACCCGGACGAGCAGAAGGCCATCTACGAGGATGTGCTGATCCTGCTGCACCGCGAGAAGATCAGCTCGCTGCCGGACCTGCTGCCGCTGCTGGAGAAGGTCGCCGAGACCGGCAAGCCGCTGCTCATCGTCGCCGAGGACGTCGACGGCGAGGCGCTGTCGACGCTGGTGGTCAACTCGATCCGTAAGACCATCAAGGTCGTCGCGATCAAGGCGCCGTACTTCGGTGACCGCCGCAAGGCGTTCCAGGAGGACCTGGCGATCGTCACGGGCGGCCAGGTCATCAGCCCAGACCTGGGCATGAAGCTCGCGGAGAGCGGCCTCGAGGTGCTCGGCGGTGCCCGTCGCGTGACCGTCTCCAAGGACGAGACGATCATCGTCGACGGCGCCGGCGAGCAGGCCGACGTCGACGCCCGCGTCGCCCAGCTCCGTCGCGAGGCCGAGGCCACCGACTCGGACTGGGATCGCGAGAAGCTCGAGGAGCGGATCGCCAAGCTCGCCGGCGGCGTCGCGGTTCTCCGCGTCGGTGCCGCAACCGAGACCGAGCTGACCGAGCGCAAGCTCCGCGTCGAGGACGCCGTCAACTCCGCCAAGGCGGCCGTTGAGGAGGGCGTCATCGCCGGTGGCGGATCGGTGCTCGTGCAGGCCGCGGCCGCTCTCGAGCGGCTCGCCGCCGACACCACCGACTCCGATGAGGCAGTCGGCGTGAACGTCGTGCGTAAGGCGCTGGTGGCGCCGCTGTTCTGGATCGCCGCCAACGCCGGCGAGGACGGCGCCGTGGTGGTGAGCAAGGTCACCGAGCTCGGTGCCCGCGACGGGTACAACGCCGCGACCGGCGAGTACGGCGACCTGATCGACCAGGGCGTCATCGACCCGGTCAAGGTCACCTCCTCGGCCGTCGTCAACGCCTGCTCGGTGGCGCGCATGGTGCTGACGACCGAGACCGCGATAGTCGAGAAGCCGGCCGAGCCGGCCGCCGACGCGCACGGCCACCACGGTCACGCGCACTGAGCCAGACGCTCGCGTCAGTCGGCTCACCCGACATGGCCTAGTGAGGATCCCGGGCCCCGCCCCCCGTGTGTCGGGGAGTGGGGCCCGGTGCCGTTCCGGGGCTGTTGTGTGGTCGTCTGACACCCCCAGCAGTTACGCTTGGCGCTCAGCAGTACTCCTACGACACAGGGGTCACGTGCCTCACGCCAGGCACCCACCACGTCGATCGCTCCAGCGTTCGACGAGTCCCCGCCGCGACCTGCGTCGCGTCTACGAGAGAAAGGCCGTGCCCCGCAACACACCCGTGTAACGCGAGGCCCCCCGAATTCGATGACAGGTACAGCAGACGAGTTGGAACTCTCCGTCGCCGCAGCGGTCAAGGGAGACCGGACCGCGGCTGCACGGGTTCTTGAACTCGTTCAGCCCGGTGTGGTGCGGTACTGCCGTTCCCGCGTCGGCGGCTCGGAAAGAGCCAACCTGTCTGCTGACGATGTCGCCCAGGAGGTGCTGATCGCGGTTCTCTCGGCTCTGCCGGGATACCGGGACCAGGGACGCCCCTTCATGGCCTTCGTGTACGGGATCGCGTCCCACAAGGTCGCGGACGCCCACAGGGGCAACGCACGGAACAAGTCCGATCCCGTGGAGTACCTCCCCGAGGTGCTCTCCGATGACACGGGGCCGGAGGAGTACCTCCTCGACGGCGAGGTCTCCAAAGCGGTCAGGTCGCTTCTGGAAACCCTGCCGGAGAAGCAACGGGAGATCGTCCGGCTACGAGTCGTAGTGGGACTGTCTGCGGAAGAGACCGCGGAGATCGTCGACAGTACGGCCGGAGCCGTGCGCGTCGCCCAGCACCGGGCGATGAAGCAGCTTCGCGCAACGATCGAGAAGGATGGAGAGGAGCGATGGCGATGAACGACGACGATGTCGTCCGGGGCACCCGTGACGATGCCGCCTCGCTCGACGCGCATGACGTCGACCCCGCCCGGGTCGACCATGACGACGAGCTCCTCGATCTTCTCGGCAGTGGCGAACGACCCGGCGGTGATGACCCCCTTCTCGCGCTGCTCGCCGACTGGCGCGCCGAGACCGGGGCAGCAGAACTGCCCGCGCTCCCGAGCACCGAAGAGATCGAGGTGGCACTGGCCCCGAACGTGACGCAGTTGCGGCCGCGTCGGGGATGGACGCGCAACGGTGATCACCACCACGGCAAGCGCCCCGCCCTCTGGCAGGCAGCGACCGGCGCGGCCGCTGTCGCCGCCCTGATCGTCGGCGGACTGTCCGTGGCCGCGCACAGCGCGATGCCCGGCGACCCACTGTGGGGCGTGTCCAAGACGATTTTCTCGGACCGCGCCGGCGAAGTGGAGCTGGTCAACGACCTGAGCGAGTACCTGGCCAAGGCCGACGACGCCGCCCGTGGTGGCGACCACGGGGAGGCCGAGCGTCTCCTCGACGAGGTGAGCCAGCGGCTCGATGAGGTCTCGGATGCGTCCGAGCGTGTCGAGTTGATGAAGCGTCGGGACGCGATCCGGCGTGACCTGAGCAGGGTCACCCCGAGCGCCGTGCCGTCGCCCGCGCCGGCCCCCGAGTCCGCGCCACCGGCGGGCCCGGCCACGCTGGTGCCCGGTGCGCCGGTGCCGCTGCCGACGCACCTGATCCCCACGGCGCCCCCGGGTGCTCCGGTGATCCCGCTCCCGCTCGACGGTCTGCGGATCTCCACGACGCTGCAGATCCCGATCGACACCCAGCGGCTGCAGGACTTCCTGGCACCCACCACGGGCCAGCAGGACCAGCTGGATGAGCGGACGATGATGCACCAGCAGCCGTCGCAGTCGCGCACCACCATCACCCAGGTGCCCACGACCACGCAGCAGCAGCCGAAGTCGACCAACAATCAGCAGCCGGCGCCCACTAGCCCGCCCACCTCGGGCGGCAACTGAGCGACCCACGGGTGCCGACGCCCTGAACGTCGGGACCCTCCGGTCACGCTGACCGGGCGCAGACGGGCACAGAGAAACGGACCGGCCCCAGCTCCTCCTCATGAGGGCTGGGGCCGGTTCGGCGTATCGGGCGCCGGTCCGAGCGGATCAGCGGCGCCAGTTCAACTTGCGCGGGGGCCGCAGCGCGCGAGCCGCATCCGCGTAGCCGCGGCAGTACTCCCACGTCACATAATCGTCCGGGACGGGATCGAAGGCCGGCTCGTGCGGCAGGAGAGAACCGTCCTGGAGGAGCTGCATGAGGTTCGCGCGCAGCATGTCCCACTCGTGGTAGTGCTCCTCGGCGCAGTCCTCGCACTGCACGGCCACGCCCTTGACCCCGATCGGGGCGAGCAGGCGGCGGAACTCCACGAGATCCGCCAGGTCCTCCTCGATGGCCAGTCGCTCATCCGGATCGAGAGGGCCGGCCGGGATCTCGTCGTCAACCGGGTCGAACTCGGCCAGCTCCGCGGCCGGATCATCCGGGTCGCCGGCGAACGGGTCGGGCGGCATGCCATGCCGAAGGGGATCGTCCACGACTCCACCGTACCCGTGCTCACCGGCCTGTGGGGACCACGGACCACGCGCATACGGGGTCGACGGTTCGAGCCTGGGGCCCGGAAGCCACTATCCTCGGAACGACTACCGAGACGACCCCCAGGAGGACGGCAGATGAGCGAGTCGCATGGCCCCGTGCGCACCGGCGGCGACGACCCGACCAAGGTCGCGATGGTCGGCCTGACCTTCGACGATGTGCTGCTGCTCCCGGCCGCTTCCGAGGTGGTCCCGAGCGAGGTCGACACGAGCACCCAGTTGACGCGCGAGATCACTCTGCGGGTGCCGCTCGTCTCGTCTGCCATGGACACGGTCACCGAGGCGCGGATGGCCATCGCGATGGCCCGACAGGGCGGCATCGGCGTGCTCCACCGCAACCTCTCGGTCGCGGACCAGGCAGCCCAGGTCGACACCGTCAAGCGGTCCGAGGCGGGTATGGTCACTGACCCGGTCACCTGCAAGCCCTCCGCCACGCTGGCGGAGGTCGACCAGTTGTGTGCCCGTTACCGCATCTCCGGCCTGCCGGTGACCGACGAGCGCGGGGAGCTGGTGGGCATCATCACCAACCGCGACATGCGTTTCGAGGTGGACAAGTCGCGCCGGGTGGACGAGGTCATGACGCGAGCGCCTCTCGTCGTCGCCCGTGAGGGGGTCACTGCTGAGGCCGCACTGGGCCTGCTGCGCCGCCACAAGATCGAGAAGCTCCCGATCGTGGACGGCGACGGCCGTCTCACCGGCCTGATCACCGTCAAGGACTTCGTCAAGACCGAGAAGCACCCTGACGCCACCAAGGACGCCGACGGCCGCCTGCGTGTGGCCGCCGCGATCGGCACCGGCGAGGACGCCTGGCAGCGCGCCGGCGCCCTCGCGGAGGCCGGCGTCGACGCCCTCGTCGTGGACACCGCGCACGCCCACAACCGCAACGCGCTCGACATGGTCGCCCGCGTCAAGCGTGAGTTCGGCGACCGTGTCCAGGTCATCGGCGGCAATCTCGCCACCCGCGGCGCCGCGCAGGCCATGATCGACGCCGGCGCGGACGCCATCAAGGTGGGCATCGGCCCCGGCTCGATCTGCACGACCCGCGTCGTGGCCGGCGTGGGGGCCCCGCAGATCACCGCCCTGCTCGAGGCGTCGGTGGCGGCCAAGGCGGCGGGCATCCCCGTGATCGCCGACGGCGGCATGCAGTACTCGGGCGACGTGGCCAAGGCGATCGCCGCTGGGGCGTCGGCCTGCATGTTCGGCTCGCTCCTGGCCGGTTGTACCGAGTCGCCAGGAGAGCTGATCTTCGTCGACGGCAAGCAGTTCAAGGTCTACCGGGGCATGGGCTCGCTCGGCGCGATGCGCGGACGCGGGAAGCCGGGCGCCGAGCAGTCCTTCTCCAAGGACCGCTACTTCCAGGACGATGTGCTGTCCGAGGAGAAGCTGGTGCCGGAGGGCATCGAGGGACGGGTGCCGTTCCGCGGCGATGTGGGGCAGGTCCTCCACCAGCTCACCGGCGGCCTGCGCGCGGGCATGGGCTACACCGGCTCCGCCACGATCCCCGAGATGAACCGTGCACAGTTCGTCCAGATCACGGCCGCGGGGCTCAAGGAGAGCCACCCGCACGCGATCCAGATGACCGTCGAGGCACCCAACTACAACGTCAAGGACTGAGACCACCGTGCGAGATGTCGTTGAGATCGGCCTGGGCCGCGAGGCCCGCCGCATGTACGGGCTGGGCGAGGTCGACCTCGTCCCGTCGCGACGCACCCGCAGCTCCAAGGAGGTGTCGACCTCCTGGCAGATCGACGCCTATCAGATGGACATCCCCGTGATGACCCACCCGACGGACGCGGTCGTCTCGCCGTCGTCGGCGGTGGCCTTCTCCAACCTGGGTGGGCTGGCCGTGCTCAACGGCGAGGGCCTGTGGGGCCGCCACGCCGACCCCGAGGCGGCCATCGCCGAGCTGCGCGACATCGCGCTGGAGGACAGGACCGGCCACCGCGCCGTCGCGCGCCTGCAGGAGCTGCACCGGGCGCCCATCGACCGGGAGCTGCTCGCCGGCGCCGTCCAGAAGATCCGCGACGAGGGGGCGACGGTCGCCGTGCGCGTCTCGCCGCAGCACGCGCGTGAGCTCACGCCGGGCCTCATCGCGGCCGGTATCGACATGCTGGTCGTGCAGGGCACGATCATCTCCGCCGAGCACGTCAGCGGCGAGGACGAGCCGCTCAACCTCAAGGATTTCATCGGCGGGCTGGACGTGCCGGTGATCGCCGGCGGCGTGGTGGACTACAAGACCGCGCTACACCTCATGCGCACCGGTGCGGCCGGGGTGATCGTGGGCTACGGCGGTGTCGAGGGTGTCACCACCACCGGACCCGTGCTCGGCATGGAGGTTCACATGGCCTCCGCGATCGCCGACGCCGCCGCCGCCCGCCGCGACTACCTCGACGAGACCGGCGGGCGCTACGTCCACGTGATCGCCGACGGCGACATCTACACCTCCGGTGACATCGCCCGCGCCGTCGCGTGCGGTGCCGACGCCGTGGCGCTGGGCCCGCTGCTCGCCGGAGCCTTGGAGTCCCCGGGCCGGGGCGTGTACTGGGACGCCGTCTCCGCGCACCCCAACGTGCCCCGCGGCCACGTGGCCGAGACGGATGACGAGAACCACCTCGCGCCGCTCACCGAGGTGCTGGAGGGACCCACGAACGTGCCCGACGGCACCCGCAACCTCATGGGCGGTCTGCGTCGAGCCATGGCCAAGTGTGGTTACACCGACGTCAAGGGCTTTCAGAAGGCGGACCTGTCGGTCCGCACCTGACACCCCGGTCGACTTCGCGCACCCCGCAGCCGCCACGGCTGCGGGGTGCGGTCGTTCGCGCGGCGTAGGGGAGGGCCGAGCCGAAAATGGTCGTGTGTCCAGTTGTTCGCAGGGCGCCTGACAAAACGCGACCTACTGTCGGGTAGGTTCAGGTGACCGGGTAGTAATGTGACCCACACCATTGATCTCGATCCGGAGAGTTTCGCCATGACGTCGTCCCCACAGCAGCCAACCGATCCCGCGGCCACCTCGCCCACCGACACGGACGTGATCGTCGTCGGCTCCGGCTTCGGTGGCAGCGTCACCGCGCTGCGGCTGACGGAGAAGGGTTACCGGGTCACGGTCGTGGAGGCCGGCCGACGGTTTGCCGACTCCGACTTCGCCAAGACCTCCTGGCGGCTCAACAAGTTCGTGTGGGCCCCCAAGCTCGGCCTGTTCGGGGTGCAGCGCCTGCATATGCTGCGCGACGTCCTGGTTATGGCCGGGGCCGGCGTGGGCGGCGGCTCGCTCAACTACGCCAACACCCTGTACAAACCGTCGGAGCCGTTCTTCACTGATCCCCAGTGGGCGCACATCACCGACTGGGACGAGGAACTGTCCCCGTTCTACGACCAGGGCCGCCGCATGCTTGGCGTCGTCACCAACCCCAGCCACACGCACTCCGACACGGTCGTCAAGGAGGTCGCGCGCGATATGGGGGCCGAGGACACGTTTGTCTACACCCCGGTCGGCGTCTTTTTCGGCGAGAAGACCGGCGGCCAGGGCAAGCCGGGCGAGACCGTCCCCGACCCGTTCTTCGGCGGCGTGGGCCCGGACCGCACGGCCTGCATCGAGTGCGGCGAGTGCATGACCGGTTGCCGGCACGGCGCCAAGAACACGCTCGTCAAGAACTACCTCGGCCTGGCAGAGCGCGCCGGCGCCCGCATCCTGGACCGCACCACGGTCAGCGGGCTGCGCGAGCGCGGCGACGGCACGTGGGAGGTGACCGTCGAGCGCACGGGCGCCTGGACCAGGCGAGGTAAGCGACCCGGCACCATGACCGCGGCCCACGTGGTGGTCGCCGCGGGAACCTGGGGCACCCAGCACCTGCTGCACTACGCCAAGGACGACGGCTCGCTGCCGCGGCTGTCGGGCGCGCTCGGCGGGCTCACCCGCACCAACTCCGAGTCGATACTCGGGGCGATGGGTGACGAGTACATCCCGGAGCGGGACTTCTCCGAGGGCGTGGCCATCACCTCCTCGTTCCATCCGCGCCCCGACACCCACATCGAGCCCGTCCGCTACGGCAAGGGCTCCAACGCCATCGCGATGCTGCAGACCCTGCTCACCGACGGCAAGGACGGCGTCCCGCGCTGGCTGTCGCTCCTGCTCGAGATCGTGCGCAACCCCCTGCGGGCCGCCAAGATGTTCAACTACCGCCGGTGGAGCCAGCGCACGGTGATCGTGCTGGTCATGCAGAACCTGGACAACTCGCTGCAGACCTTCGTCAAGCGCTTCGGGCCGTTCCGGTACGTCTCCAGTAGGCAGGGGCACGGCGAGCCCAACCCGACCTGGATCCCCCAGGGCAACGAGGCCACCCGGCGGATCGCGGACAAGATCGACGGCACGCCCGGCGGCACTGTCGGCGACATCTTCAACATGCCGATGACCGCGCACTTCCTCGGCGGCTGCGCCATCTCGGACTCGCCCGAGAGCGGCGTGGTGGACCCGTACCACCGTGTGTGGAACTACCCGACCATGCACATCGTCGACGGCTCCGCGATCTCGGCGAACCTCGGCGTCAACCCGGCGCTGAGCATTACCGCGCAGGCCGAGCGCGCCATGTCGCTGTGGCCCAACAAGGGCGAGGCCGACGCGCGGCCGGCGCAGGGCGAGGCCTACCAGAGGATCGCGCCGGTGGCGCCGAGGTCGCCGGTCGTGCCCAAGGCGGCGCCGGGCGCGCTGCGGCTGCCGATCGTCGGGGTGAGCTGAGCTCCGAGCGTGACGTGGGGGCGGGCGGGGACGGCCTGAGTACGACGACGACGACGTGGCGCATAGACTCGAGCGCGTGGCCGAGAACGCAACGACCGATTCCCAGCTCACCGCAGAGGCGGCGGCACCGCGACCGGTGCTCGTTGTCGACTTCGGCGCCCAGTACGCGCAGCTCATCGCGCGGCGCGTGCGTGAGGCCCGCGTCTACTCCGAGGTGATCCCGCACACCGCGACGGTGGAGGAGATCCGGGCCAAGAACCCGGTCGCCCTGATCCTGTCCGGTGGGCCGTCCAGCGTGTACGCCGAGGACGCGCCGTCGCTCGACCCGGCCGTGTTCGAGCTGGGCCTGCCGGTGTTCGGCATCTGCTACGGCTTCCAGGCGATGGCCCGGGCGCTCGGCGGCGAGGTGGCGCAGACCGGGAACCGCGAGTACGGCCGCACCGACATGACGGTGGACGGGGGCGTGCTGCACGCGGGGATGCCCGGGCACCACCCGGTGTGGATGAGCCACGGCGATGCCGTGACCGCCGCGCCCGAGGGCTTCGCCGTGACCGCTTCCTCGCCGGGCGCACCGGTCGCCGCCTTCGAGTGCCCCGAGCGCCGGATGGCCGGGGTGCAGTACCACCCCGAGGTGCTGCACTCGCCGCACGGCCAGCAGGTGCTGAGCCGCTTCCTCACCGAGGTCGCCGGACTCGAGCCCTCGTGGACCGCGGCCAACATCGCCGAGCAGCTCATCGAGGCCGTGCGCGAGCAGGTCGGCGACGGCCGCGCGATCTGCGGTCTGTCCGGCGGCGTGGACTCGGCCGTCGCAGCCGCGCTCGTGCAGCGCGCGATCGGCGATCGCCTCACCTGTGTGTTCGTCGACCACGGACTGCTGCGTGCGGGGGAGCGGGAGCAGGTCGAGACCGACTTCGCCGCCGCCATCGGCGCCCCGCTCATCACGCTGGACGATGCGGACGTGTTCCTCGGCCACCTGGCCGGGGTCACCGATCCCGAGACCAAGCGCAAGATCATCGGCCGCGAGTTCATCCGGTCCTTCGAGCGCGCCGTCGCCCGGGCGCTGGAGCTCCAGGGGGACGACGCCGAGTCCGTCGACTTTCTCGTCCAGGGCACCCTCTACCCGGACGTCGTGGAGTCCGGCGGCGGCTCCGGAACGGCCACCATCAAGAGCCATCACAACGTGGGCGGCCTGCCCGACGACGTGGAGTTCACCCTCGTCGAGCCGCTGCGACTGCTGTTCAAGGACGAGGTCCGGGCCGTGGGCCGGGAGCTCGGCCTGCCCGAGGCGATCGTCGGCCGCCACCCGTTCCCCGGCCCGGGGCTGGGGATCCGCATCGTCGGCGCGGTGGACAAGCAACGACTCGACACGCTGCGCGCTGCCGACGCGATCGCGCGCGAGGAGATGACCGCCGCCGGTCTGGACTCCACCGTGTGGCAGTGCCCGGTCGTGCTCCTGGCAGACGTGCGCTCGGTGGGCGTGCAGGGCGACGGCCGCACCTACGGGCACCCGATCGTGCTGCGGCCGGTGAGCTCCGAGGACGCGATGACCGCCGACTGGACCCGGGTGCCGTACGAGACGCTGGCCCTGATCTCGAACCGCATCACCAACGAGGTCCCGGACGTCAACCGCGTCGTGCTGGACATCACGAGCAAGCCGCCGGGGACCATCGAGTGGGAGTGACTCAGGCGTAGGAGAGCGCCCTGCGCCCCTCGCCGGAGAGCCGGACCCAGCTTGCGGTGGCGAGGGCGTGGACCTCGGTCGCCGGGAGTTCGAGCCAGCGCCGGCCGCGGGCGATGCGGTCCCGGATGTCGGCGGCGTCGGTGCCGAGGACGTCAGCGCACCACGAGATGCGCCGCTCGCCGGTGTGGTGTTGCAGGACGAGCAGCTCCAGCACGTCCGTCGCGAGCGAGCCGTCGGAGAGAGCGGCCGCGGTGTCAGCCGTCAGTTCGGGCGGATTCTGCAGCCGGCTCCCGGCGATGTGGTCGGCGGTCTCGTACCGGGGGAAGGTGCGCACCAGAGCGATCCCGACGAGGACCGCGGTGGCGACGAGGATCGGCCAGTGGTCAAACGCGCCGACGAGATTGCCGAGGAAGACCACGGTGAACACGGCGGGGCCGGCGAGCGCGGGGCTACGCCACCACCGGTGTCCCGGCGGCTCCGGCATCTCGATGCTGCCGCTGTGGCCCCGGAGGCTCGCGCGTCGAACAGCGATGACGGCGGCGATGACCGCCGCCGCCACGATGACGACCAGACCGGTCAGGGACACCGCGAGGCCACCGGGAAGCAGAGCCGGATTGGCGATCAGCGTGAACCCGGTCGCGGCCAGGACACCCACGGCCGGCCGTTGCCACCAGGGCCGTTCCTCCGCCCGTCGCCGCAGCTCCCAGACCCGGTCGACCGTCGCCGCCGCGTCGGCGGACGCCTCCTCGGGTGACGGACTGCCTGACGCCGGGTTGTCGGACTCGGGACGCGCGGGGTCGGACGGGACGGGCATCGCCCGACCATATCGGGCCGCGGATCCGGACCAGGGACCGGCCGCGGCCACGGAGTGGGTCAGCGCCGGACCACCATGATGAGCCCCACGAGCACGGTGAGCACGAGCCCGCCGGCCAGCAGGACGGTCGGGGTGATAACCGGCCCGCCGAGGATCGCCCACACGGCCACCGCCATCGAGAGGAGACCCGCCGCGGCCAGGATCGGGGACCCGGCCCGCTTGCGGTCGGTCACCTCCACGGTGCTCCCGGTCGTGCCCGCGGCCGCCACCCCGAGCTCCACCGGCCCGACACCGAAGCCCAGCGGCTGCGGGTTCGAGAACCCGGTCCCGTACGGCAGCGGCTCGTACAGCGGTTGCTCGGGGAACGGTTGTTCGCGGAACGGCTGCTCGGGGAACTGGTCTTGCGGGTTCATGGTGTTCATCGGGTCACCTTCACGCTTCCCATCTCGGTGGAGACATCCAGGGTCAGTACGGGGCCGTCGGGGTTCTCGGACGGGGCGGGGCAGTCGATGCTGCCCACCTCGACGCGGCAGTTCGCGTCCACCTCGAGGCCCTCGGGCAGTTGCACGCGCACCTCGCCGACCTCGTTGGAGATGCTGTAGGTGCGGTCGCGGTCGAGTTCGAGTCCGCGCAGATCGACACGGACCGAGCCGAGCTCATGGGCGACCGGGACGTTCAGCTGCTCGGGGGAGGTGATCTCCACTCGCTTCTCGCCGATCGTCTCCCAGCCGCCCTCGGGCACCTGGACGAGCGAGGCCAGCAGCACGAACCCGGCGAGCGGGCCGGCCACCACCAGCAGCCCGTGACCGCGGCGGGTGAACGCGCCGATGAGCAGTCCACCGGCCACCACGGCCAGGGCGACCGCGGCGATGCGCGTCGCGTCCAGCCAGGCCAGACCGCCGATCGTGGACAGGCCGGCGGCGACTGCCGCGGCGATGAGCGCCAGGCCGAGCGTGATCTTGGTCAGCCGCGACCTGCGGGCGGGCTGCGCCTTGTCGGCGATGTGGATGCCGGGCTCGGGCAGGTCCCACGCGAAGGGGGCGGCGCCGAGCGGATCCCACGACGGCGGGACCGGCGGGCCGTGCGGGGCGTCGGGGCCGGAGCCGGGCTGCTGCCACGGGCCGGGGGCGGCGCCCGGGTGGGTCGCGCCGGCCGGACCACCGGCGCCGTACCCTGCGCCCGGGGCACGCGGCGCCGACACGTCGGCCCAGCCGACCGGCGGCTCGGGGGAGCGTCGGAACAACCCGTACCAGCCGACCAGCATCGCCGCGGTCATGAGGAACCCGGCGCCGAGCAGGAAGGTCTGCCCGGAGCCACCGAAGGTCGGAGCCGAGATGAGGACGACGACGACGAGCGCCACCGCCGTCAGCTTGGACCCGGACGCCCGGCCCCGGCCGATGAGCGCCTCGCCCTTGGACGCCTCGTCTCCGGCGGCACGGAGCAGCAGCCACATCAGCGCGTAGAGGAACACACCCGCGCCACCCCAGAGGGCGGCGATGACGAACGCGACGCGGATGAGCACCGGGTCGATGCCGTAGCGCCGACCGAATCCGCCACAGACGCCGGCGATCTTGGAATCATCCGGGGTCCGGACGGGACGGGTCCGCCACAGGGAGCGGAGTTCTGCTGACAGGTCGTGGGTACTCGTGCTGGACATGACTCACATCGTGCTCGGCCGGGGGCCCGGGCACATCGGGGACCGACCCTGATATCCGGACCCCGGGAATCTCAGGGTCGGCCCCCGATGCGGACCCCGGGACGATCTGTGACCATTGGTTTCATGAGTGAGAACGCGACCGACCCCGCGCCGGTCGAGCCCGTGCGTGCGTCGGACGCCGAATCCGCGGGCCCGCCCGCTCCGGCAAACGGGCCCGCGACGCGCCCGGGGCCGCGCGGCCCGGTGCCGCCGGGTGCCCCGGCGCTGCGTCCGCCCGGCACGGTTCCGGCCGGTTTCCGGTGGTACCCACGGCTGACCCGGGTCACCGACGCCTCCGTCGTGGGCGGCGTGTGCGCGGGCCTGGCCGAGCACCTCGGCGTCAAGGTCACCCACGTGCGGCTGGCCATGGTTCTGTTCGCCATCCTCTCCGGTGCCGGCGTGGTCCTGTACTCGGCGCTGTGGGTGCTCCTGCCGTCCGCCCCCGCCCGCGTGGACGCGCCCCCCGTCGATCCGCGCGAACGCCGACACGGCAAGGCGCTGGTCGCGGTCGCGATGGTGGGCGCGGTGCTGTCGTTCATGCTGACCACCGCCACGGGACTGAACGTCATCGTCCCCGTCCTCGTGGTGGCCCTGGGCGCCGGGCTCGTCTGGCAGCAGTACGACCGCGGGGGAAAGGTCTCACCACGGTCCGCCTTCGACTGGGCCCGTGTCACGGCAGGGGCGACCCTCGTCGTCGTCGGACTCGCGGTCGTCGTCCTGGGACAGGTCGAGTTCGCCGCACTCCGGTCGTCTCTCCTCGCGGTGGTCGCGACGCTGGTCGGCGTCGGACTGCTGTCGGTCCCCGTCGGGCTGCGGCTGTGGCACTCGCTCGAGGAGGAACGTGCTGCGCGGATCCGGGAGGCCGAGCGCAGTGACATCGCCTCCCACCTGCACGATTCCGTCCTCCAGACCCTCGCCCTGATCCAGAAGCGCTCCGACGACCCCGCGCAGGTCACGCGCCTGGCCCGACGCCAGGAACGCGAACTGCGGCAGTGGCTCTTCGGCGCCGGCTCGCGCATGTCGTCCGGGGCGACCACCGTGGCCGGGGCGGTCGAGGTGATGGTCGGCGACCTCGAGGACGCGTACGGACTGCGCATCGACCAGGTGGTGGTGGGGGGCGACGGCGCGGTCGGCGACACGGAGGAGGCCGTCCTCGGCGCGGTCCGCGAGGCGCTGGTCAACGTCGCCAAGCACGCCGGCGTCGACACCGCGGACGTCTTCGTGGAGAACGACGGGCGCGTGCTGAGTGCGTTCGTCCGCGACCGCGGCGCCGGCTTCGACCCCGACGCGGTCTCCGCCGACAGACACGGACTCGCGCAGTCGATCCGGCACCGCGTGGAGAGTCGCGGGGGCGCCGTCACCGTGCGCAGTACGCTCGGGCGGGGGACCGAGATCGGGATCGAGATGCCGCTGGAGGGCGAATGATGCAGGTGCGCAGGTGACGGGTGAGCCGGTGGTGGGCGGCGTGGCCGGTGCGGCTTCGGCCGGGGAGTCTGGCGCGGCTGCGGTCGGTGGGGCCGGCGCGGCCGGCAGTAGGGCGTGCCGCGTCTTCCTCGTCGACGACCATGCGGTGTTCCGCAGCGGCGTGCGCGCCGAACTGGGTGGCCAGGCCGCGATCGAGGTAGTCGGCGAGGCCGGCTCCGTGGCCGAGGCGGTAGCCGGGATCGGGCGCGTGCAACCTGATGTGGTGCTGCTCGACGTCCACATGCCCGACGGTGGCGGCGTGGCCGTGCTGCGATCGGTGCTGGCGTCCGGTGCTGCTGGCTCGAGCTCGGTTGGTTCGGGCTCTGCTGGCTCGGCGGCTTCTGGCTCGAGCGCTGTGGGCCCCGGCGCGACGTCCGGCGGTGCGCAGGCGGAGGCCGCGCACGTGCCGACCTTCCTCGCGCTGAGCGTCTCGGATGCAGCCGAGGACGTGATCGCCGTGATCCGCTCCGGCGCCCGCGGCTACGTCACCAAGACCATCTCCGGCGACGAGCTGGCCGATGCCGTGCGCCGGGTGGCCGACGGCGACGCCGTGTTCTCCCCGCGACTGGCCGGCTTCGTGCTGGATGCCTTCGCCCGCGCCGCCCCCGGGCCCGAGGATCGCGGTGAGCCCGTGCACGACCCCGAGGTCGACTCCCTCACCCCGCGCGAGAAAGAGGTGTTGCGGCTGCTCGCCCGCGGCTACACGTACAAGGAGATCGCCGAGGAGCTGTTCATCTCGGTCAAGACCGTGGAGACACACGCCTCGAACGTGCTGCGCAAGACCCAGCAGTCGAACCGGCACGCGCTGACCCGCTGGGCGCAGTCCCGCCACCTCGACTGACCGTCTCGGAGACCCCGGCCCGGGGCCGGAGCGCTGAGGTGAGGCCGACCAGTTGCCCGGCCCGCCCGGCCTGCTCCGCACGTATCCGCCGCCTCCCCGGCGAGTGGTCCCACCCGCTCACGTTCTCCGAGGTCGCGGAATGGGTTTCGTCGCATTTGTGACCGCTCGCCGCCGCGGAGCGCAATGTGACTCATCGGCCGAGTGGCCGTGCACGAATTCCTGTCGACGACGCTACTGTGACGTCGTGAGCGAACCCCGCGACCTGCCCGTGTGCATCATCGGCGACTCGTTCGTGGCTGGTTACGGCGACGAGACCGGCCGCGGCTGGACCGCGCTCCTGGTGGAGGCAGCCGCCCGCGAGGATCTGCACCTGCACGCCACGGTCGCGGGGATCGGCGGGGACACCTCGGAGATGATCCTGGCCCGCTGGGATGAGGTCGACCGGCGTCGGGCCGCGTTCCCGACCACCGCCGTGATCGCCGAGTTCGGGGTCAACGACGTCATGCATGTCGCGGGGGCCGAGCCCGGTGTCGAGGTCGAACGGGTCGATGAGCAGGGAACGGTCGCGGCGCTGCGCGGCATGATCGGCCGGGCGCCGCGAGGGCGGTTCCTGGTGGTCGGCCCGCCGCCGGTCCTGTGGGACGAGGTCAATGCGCGCACCGTGGCCCGCGCGGAGGCGATCACGTCCGTGTGCGCCGAGGCGGGTGTTCCGTTCGTGCCGACCTTCGATGCGCTGCGGCCCGGCGGGGCGTGGATGCGCGAGGTGGCCGCGGGGGACGGCGCGCACCCCGGCCCAGGCGGATACGCGCAGTTCGCGGAGGCGATCACCCGCCCGGTCCTGGACTGGCTGCGCGCTCTCCCGGACGCCGAGCCCGGCTAGAGCCAGAACCAGGTTAGAACCAGAGCCAGGTGAGAAGCTGAACCCGGCAACCCGGCAACCGTCCGCCAGAAGAGCCCGCCCCGATCCGCATCGGGTCAGCGCGAGCTCTTCATCGCGGCTCTGACCGTCACTGCCGGATCGGCTTCCAGTTCGGCCACGCGCTCAGAGCCCATGGGCAGCAGCGCGATCCGCCCGGCGGAATCGAAGTGCAACGCCCACCCGTAGGTTTTGGCCAGCGGCGAGGTGCGCAGGCACGGCTGTCCTTTGGAGAAGAACTGCGCGCGTGCAGCGGGCCGGTCGGCTTCGGCGATCCCCTTGCGCTGGCAGTGCGCATCGAAGATCAGGTCGTCGCTGGTCCAGACGTAGTCGCCGGCCGAGAGCCGCTCGTACTGCAGCTCGGCGATCGATCCTTTACCGGCCGGCGGGGCCGTCGCCGTCTGCGCCTTGGTGTCTGGCGCGGGAAGGATCAGGGTGTCGGTGTAATCGGTGGTGTGCACGGTCGTCTCCCTCTCTCGGTCCCATCGTTCACCTGATCGCGTCGGACTGCCCCCGAATCCCCGGATCGAGCCGGGCCGCCGAACGTCCCACCAGCTTCTTCCGTCCGCTGAACGCTTCCGGAATCCGACCCGCGTCCATTCGGTTGAAGCCACCGCACTGACCGGTACCGTGGAGCACGTCGCACGCCCCGGTGCGGCAGGAGGGGAGTGGTGCATGTCGAATCCGCAGAACTCTGACCACGCCGAGAACAAGTCGGAAGAGAAGGACGAGCGGGACAACCGCCCGAACTCGAAGGACGAGTTGGCCGACGAGTGGGGCGAGGAGTCGTTCCCGGCCAGCGATCCGCCCGGAGCTCCCTGACTCAGCGCAAGACCTCGAACTGCTCCGACACCGCCCGCAGCGCACTCGCGCTGCGGGCGAACTGTTGCCGTTCGGTCTCGTCGAGTTCCAGTTCCACCACCCTCTGCACGCCGGTCCGCCCGATCACGGCGGGCACGCCGATGTAGATGCCCTCCTGCCCGTACTCGCCCCGAAGCAGGGTTGAGACGGGCAGTGACACCTGCTCGTTGCGCAGGATCGCGCGCGTGATGCGGGCCAGCCCCATACCGATGCCGTAGCTGGTCGAGCCCTTGGAGTCGATGATCCGATAGGCGGCGTCCCTGGTCTCGGTGAAGATCTGGGTGAGCCGCTCCCGCTTGGCCGGGTCTCCGTCGAGATCGCGCCGCAGGGGCACCCCGGAGACGTTGGCGGAGGAGAAGACGGGCAACTCGGTGTCACCGTGCTCGCCGATGATCGAGGCGTGCACGCTCATGGGGGCGACGCCGTAGTGCTCGCCGAGCATGAACCGGAACCGTGCGGAGTCGAGAACGGTGCCGGAGCCGATCACCTGGCTCGCGGGCAGCCCGGAGTAGCGCCAGGCGGCCTGGGTGAGGATGTCGACGGGGTTGGTGGCGACCAGCAGGATGCCGTCGAAGCCGGTCGCCATCACGTCACCGACGATCTTTTCGAACAGTGTCATGTTCTTGCCGACGAGGTCGATTCGGGTCTCGCCGGGCTTCTGTGCGGCGCCGGCGCAGATCACGACCATGGTGGCGTCGGTGCAGTCGGAGTAGGTGCCCTCGGTGACGAGGGTGGGGGAGGGCGCCCAGACGACGCCGTGGTTGAGGTCCATGACCTCGCCGACGAGCTTGTCGTGGTCGATGTCGATGATCGCCAGATGGTCGGCCAGGCCCTGGTTGACCAGGGCATACGCGTACGCGATACCCACGTCCCCGGCGCCGATGAGCACGATGCGATTCCCGATGGAGGCCTTCATGGTCACCGAGGGTAGGCCCCCGGTACGACATCGTGGGTGGAGTCCGGATGAACAGCAGGATCGACGACGACAACGCTCACACCGGACCCTCCCGCACCACCGTAAACAGCCATCCCGGGGGCGACCGCGACAGGAACTGTTATCGAACAGGCGTTCTTGCGCAGTGTCGTACCCGTAGTGTTCACTGTTCGTCACGGTCGAAAAATAGTTCGATTTAGGCGTTGGCGGCGTGTCGCCCGTGGCGGAAGGTTCTGATGATGGTAGTGCGCGGTTCTGCTGTCGACCGTTCGGGTGCGGACCTGTCGGAGCTCGGTACTGCTGATCGGGTGGCTGAGCTGCGGCGTCGACTGGCGTCCATGCCCGGTGGCGGACTTCCGGCCGCAGCTCGGTCGGTCCCGGGTGCCGCGGCCTTCTCGTCGACCGAGGGTGCGGAGACATCTGAAGGTACAGGGACCTTCCCCGAGGCTTCGGGGTCCCCGTCGGATTCGTTGTCGTCGGCGGCGGCAGTGATCTCGGCAGGGCGGTCTGCTGCTCCCGAGGATCTGCCGGCTTTTCCGCCGCTCGCGGTGCCGGCATCGGCGCCACCGGTGGCTTCCGCAGTTCCCGCAGTTCCCGGGGTGCCCGGGGTGCCCGTGCCGGGGTCCGTGGCCGGGCTTCTGCCAGGCGGTGTGCTGCCCGCGGGGCGGGTCACGGCGGTCGGCGGTAGCGCCACGCTGCGGGTCGGGTTGTTGGCCGCGGCCACGGCTGCCGGGGTCCGGTGTGCGGTCGTGGGGTGGCCGGAACTCGGGGTGGCGGCGGTGGCGGAGCAGGGCGGCCGGCTGGACTGTCTGGCGCTGGTCCCCGACCCCGGGCCTGACGCCGCGGCGGTCGTGTCCGTGCTGATCGACGGACTGGATCTGGTCCTGCTCGGGCCCGGTGTCGCGGCTGTGCCCCCCTCACGCGCGCGAGTGATCGCCGGCCGGGTGCGGGCCGCGGGCGCGGTGCTGCTCGTGGGCCCCGGCTGGCCCGGGGCGGAGCTCACACTGGCGGGCCGGCACTGCCGCTACGGAGGGCTGGGCGCGGGGGCGGGCCGGCTGGCCTCGGTCTCCACCGTGGTGCGCTGCTCCGGCCGCGCGGCCCCCGCCCGGACCGCGGAATGGGTGGCGGCGGGATGAGCGCCCGGGTCATGGCGGTGTGGTGCCCGGACTGGCCGGCGGTCGCGGCGGCCCGGGCCGAGGGGCGCGGCCTGCATCTGCCGCTGGCGGTCGTCGGGCCCCGTGGCGTGCTCGCGTGTAACGCCGTCGCGCGAGCGGTCGGGGTGCGTCGCGGCCTACGTCGACGTGAGGCGCAGTTCCGGTGTCCCGAGCTCGTGGTGGTCGCGGCGGATGAGGCCCGCGATGCCGCCTGGTTCGAGCCCGTCGTGCAGGCGTTGGACGCGGTGGTTCCGGGCATCGAGGTATTGCGGCCCGGGTTGTTCGTGTTCTCCGCCGCCGGCGCACTGCGGTTCCACGGCGGGGTGGAGGAGGTTGTCACCCGGGTCATGGACGCGGTTGCGGCGGCCGGGGTGGAGTGCCAGGTCGGGCTCGCGGACGAGCTGCCCACGGCGGTGCTCGGAGCCCGTGGATCGGCGTTGCTCGAGCCGGGCGCGGACGCCGAGTACCTGGCGGACCTGCCCGTGGGGGCTCTCGTGGTGGAGCCCGCGCTGGGGGATCTCGAGGTGCTGTCCGAACTGGTCGGACTCCTGCACCGGCTCGGCGTGCGGACGATCGGTGACTTCGCCGCGATCGCGCCCCGGGACGTGGCCACCCGCTTCGGTGAGGCGGGCACCGTCGCGCACCGAATCGCTCGGGCTGTGCCGTGGCGTCCGCCGTCGGTGACCCCGGTGCCGGCCGGGTCCGCGATCGAGCACCGGTGCGACCCGCCTCTGGAACGCGTCGACGAGGCGGCATTCCTCGGACGGCGGTTGGCGGGCGAATTGCACGAGACGCTCGCGGCGGCAGGGGTGTCCTGCCTGAGGCTGTCCATCACTGCACACGTGGAGGACGGGCGGGAGGTCAACCGCGTGTGGCGATGCTCGGCGCCGCTGACCCCGGAGGGCACTGCCGACCGACTGCGCTGGCAGCTGGAGGGCTGGCTCACCGGTACCGCGATCTCCGGCGGGGCCGGGGGAGCGGTCACCGCGCTGGCCCTCGAGCCGGTGGAGGTCGTCCCCGCCGGTCACGTGCAGGAAGGGCTGTGGGGTGAGGCGGGCCTGGCTGAGGCCCGGGTCCACCGCGCGCTGGTGCGGGTGCAGGGCCTGCTCGGGCCGGAGGCGGTACGCATCCCCGTGGATGCGGGCGGGCGTGGGCCGGCCGAGCGCGTGCAGTCGCTGCCGTACGGGGACGCTCCCGCGGAGCCCGTCGCCCGGGGCCCGTGGCCGGGCGCGCTACCGGCGCCGTCACCGTCGGTGGTGTGGCCGGGGCCGGGTTATCTGCTGGAGATCCGCGAGAACGGTGACCCGGGAGCCGCCGTCGCTGCGCGGGTTCCGCTGTCCGGGGGAGTCATGCTGCGCACCGAGGTCGGGACCGCCGTGGGGGTGACCCTGCGGGGCCTGCTCAGTGGTCGGCCCGCCGTCGTCGAGGTGGGCGGGCGGCGCTGCCCGCTTCTGGGCTGGTCACGCCCGTGGACCGTCGACGAGGCGTGGTGGGAGCCCGCACCCGGGGGCGCGTCGCGTCGGCCTCGGGCCCGGATGCAGGTCGTCCCCGAGAGGGCGGCGGCATTGCTGCTGTGCCGCCCGCTCGGGGACGAGCCGGGGGGATGGGCTGTCGAGGGGGTCTACGAGTGAACGGTCAGACAGTTGTCCCCGAGGCGTCCGGGGACTCAGCGCTCGATGTCGACCACCAGGCGGGTCGGGTTCTGCAGCAGGAACGCGGAGAATCCGCGGTCCGTGCCCTCCAGTCCGATCACGGACTGGGCCTGCCCCTCGAACTGCCCGGCAAAGGCCACGCCGGTGACCCCGGCCGCGGCATCGCCGGTCATCACACCCACAGGGGCCTCTTCCATGTCGGTCTCGGTGGGCAGGACCTGACCGTGGATCATCACCTGGAGGAACGAGTCGCCGGAGACCTCTATGGGGAAGCCGCTGCCCTGCTGGGCAGGTGCGTCCACGTAGTCCACCGTGTAGCTGGGGGTGCCGCTGCCGTCGAGCTCGAAGACCACGCGGTCCTTGCCCTGGAAGTCACCCATGCGGATCTCGGAGACGACCAGCTGCGTGCGATCGGGGGAGGACTCGTCCGCCTCCGCGCTCTTGGGCGAGGAATCGGACGGGCCGTTCGACGGGTCGGCGGCCTCGGTCTCGTCCGGCGACAGGATGTCGGCCAGTGCGGCGGGAGACGAACCCGCGGTGGTGGTCTGACCGGAGACGGGGGCATCGGTCGAGGAGTCGGCCCCGCACCCCGCCAGCCCCAGCGACGCGGCGGCGGTGAGAGCGGCGGCCGCGGCAAGGCGGCGATGTCGAATACGCATACTCCCAGGCTAGATCCCTCCAGTCACTTTTGTCCCACAAGGTGGCTACAGTTACACATCCTTGTCCCGTGGGGCACCATGGGGGCGTGTCAATCATCGATTCCGCCGCACAGCCGAGCTGGTGCTCCTTCCAGTCCGACGACGAACCGCCGGCAGGGACCGCCGCCCACGAGACCTCGTGGATCCTGTTGGAGGTTCCCGGACGCTGGGGACGCGACATCTTCGACGGTGAGGCATTGGGCGAGGAGCTGTCCGAGCGGCTCAGGAAGCACGTCGCGGACTGCGGATCCCGCATGCTGTTCATCCGGCGCCCCGGACGCGAGGGCCAACGCATCGACCGCCACCGCTTCTATCTCTGCGACACCCGGCCGGGTAGCCGCAGCATCCGCGTGGGCAGGGTCGAGGGACCTGAGGACATGCTCGATCTGGATCTCTCGCCCGGCGGAGACGTGCCGGGAACCCGCGAGGTCATGGCGCCGGTCCCGCTGGTGTGCACCCATGCCAAGCGCGATCAGTGCTGTGCCGTTCGCGGTCGACCCGTCGCGGCCGTACTCGACGAACAGGTGGGGGAGCGCCTGCGCGATCTCGATCCCGAGGCCGCGGTGTGGGAGTGCTCGCATACCGGAGGGCACCGCTTCGCACCGGTCCTGCTGCTGCCCGGCACCGGTTACACGTACGGCCCCGCGGAGACCGACCTGGCGGTCCGGATCGTCGAGGCGGAGTTGGACGGCAGGGTCGTCACCGAGCATCTGCGTGGTCGCAGCACGTGGCCGCCGGCCGGGCAGGTCGCGGAAGTGGCGGTCCGGGACGCCGATGTGGATGCGGGGATCGACGACCTCGTCGTCGACATCGACCCCGATAGCCCCCACGTCGCGGTTGTCCGGCACACCGACGGGCGTGCGTGGCGCGTCGAGACCGGCACCCGGCCCCTCCCGGCCCGCTCGCAGAGCTGCCGCAAGCCGCCCACCGATGCCAAGGCATGGGTCGTGGAGTCCCTCACCGCGCTCTGACCACGGGCACTCTTCCCGCCGCGGGCTGCACCCGCAGCGGGCAGGTGGTGCACGGTGAACTGGTACCACGGACCCGAGAGCTGGTCGGAACTCGAACGGGTGCTGTCCGGCCGGCCCAACCCGCGCGGGCCCGAGAATCCGCATCCGGGTGACGGCGGCGACACCCCGGCCTGGTCGCGTAAGCGGGGCGCGTACAGGGCCCCGGACCCGGCGGAGTCGAACGGGCAGGACCGCGTGCCGTACGCGGAACTGCATGCGCACACCGCGTTCAGTTTCCTCGACGGGGCCTCCTCTCCCGAGGCCATGGTCGAAGCCGCCGTCGAGCAGGGGCTCACCGCGCTCGCGATCACCGACCATGACGGGATGTACGGGGTCGTGCGCTTCGCCGAGGCAGCCGCGGAGCTCGGGCTGCCCACCGTGTTCGGGGCGGAACTGTCCCTGCCCGGAGACGAACACCTCCTCGTCCTGGCCCGAGGGCAGGAGGGCTACCGACGGCTCTCGCGTGCCATCGCCCACGCCCACCTGCGCGGCGGGGCCAAGAGCGAACCGCGATACGAGATCACCGAACTCGCCGAGGCCGCCGGCGGGCACTGGTACATCCTCACCGGCTGCCGACGCGGCCGGGTGCGACGTGCCCTCGAGAGAAACGGCGCCGCAGCCGGCCACCACGACGTCGCGGCGGCCCGCACGGCGCTGGGCCAGCTCGTCGACCTGTTCGGACGGGACCGGGTGATCGTCGAGCTGACCTGCCACGGCGTTCCAGAAGACACCGAACGATGCGACGCGCTGGTCGGGCTCGCCGAGGAGGCGGGTCTTGTCGTCGTCGCCACCACCGCCGCACACTGCGCCGGCCCCCGGGACGCGCGTCTGGCCTCGGTCATGGCCGCTCTCGGCGCTCGTGACGCGCTGGAGAGCCACGCCGCCCACCTGCCCGCCGCCGGGGGTGCCTACCTGCGCTCGGGAGAGGAGATGGCCGACCTGTTCGAGCGCTGGCCCCACGCCGTGTCCGCCGCTGACCGGCTGGGCCGGGAGTGCGCCTTCGACCTCTCCCTCATCGCGCCCGAGCTGCCGCCCTTCGACGTCCCCGCAGACCACACCGAGGACAGCATGCTCGCCCACCACGCCTACGCCGGCGCCGCCCGCCGCTATGGCACCCGGGAACAGGCCCCCCAGGCGTACGCGCAGATCGATCGCGAACTGGAGGTGATCGCCGATCTCGGCTTCCCCGGGTACTTCCTCGTGGTCCACGACATCGTCGAGTTCTGTCGACGAGAGGGCATCCTCTGTCAGGGGCGGGGCTCGGCCGCCAACTCCGCCGTCTGCTATTCCCTGGGCATCACCAACGTCGACCCCGTGGGCGCCCACCTGCTGTTCGAGCGGTTCCTGTCCCCGGAACGCGACGGCCCACCAGACATCGACGTGGACATCGAATCCGGCCGGCGAGAAGAAGCCATCCAGTACGTCTACGCCCGCTACGGGCGCGAGCATGCCGCGCAGGTCGCCAACGTCATCACCTACCGCGGCCGGTCGGCAGTACGCGACGTCGCCCGCGCGCTCGGCTACTCCACCGGGCAGCAGGACGCCTGGTCCAAGAGCGTCGATCGCTGGTCAGGGCTGAAGAACCATGACCGGGAGACGGCCGAACGCACCATCCCCGAGGATGTGCTCGCGCTGGCCCGCAGACTCGTCGGCCTGCCGCGGCACCTGGGCATCCACTCCGGCGGCATGGTCATCTGCGACCGGCCCGTGGCCGATGTGGTGCCCGTCGAATGGGCGCGCATGCCCGGGCGGACCGTCCTGCAATGGGACAAGGACGACTGCGCTGCCGTCGGGCTGGTCAAGTTCGACCTGCTCGGGCTCGGGATGCTCACGGCCCTACGCCACGCCATCGACCTCGCGGCCGAACACAAAGACCTCGACGTGGATCTCGCCCAACTCGACCTGGCCGACCCGGAGGTCTACGAGATGCTGTGCCGCGGCGATTCGGTGGGCGTGTTCCAGGTGGAGTCCCGGGCCCAGATGGCCACCCTGCCCCGACTCAAACCGCGCACCTTCTACGACCTCGTGGTGGAGGTCGCGCTCATCCGACCCGGCCCCATTCAGGGCGGCTCCGTCCATCCCTACATCCGGCGGCGCAACGGTCTCGAGGAGCCGGTCTTCGACCACCCCGCGCTCAAACCCGTCCTCGGCCGGACCCTGGGCATCCCGTTGTTCCAGGAACAACTCATGCAGATCGCCACCGAGATCGCCGGCTTCACCGGAGCCGAAGCCGACCAACTGCGCCGCGCGATGGGCGCTAAACGCTCACCCGAGAAGATGGCCCGGCTGCGCGAGCGGTTCTTCACCGGCATGCGCGACCGGCACGGTATCGGTGCCAGCCCGCCCGGAACCCCAGACACCGGGCCCGAGGTGGGGGAGCGGATCTGGGAGAAGATGTGCGCGTTCGCCAACTACGGCTTCCCCGAGAGCCACTCGCAGTCCTTCGCCGCGATCGTCTATTACTCCGCGTGGTTCAAATGCCATCATCCGGCGATCTTCTGCGCCGCCCTGCTGCGCAGCCAGCCCATGGGGTTCTACTCGCCCCAGTCACTGGTCGCCGATGCCCGGCGGCACGGGGTCACCGTGCACAGGCCGTGCGTCAACCGCTCCCTCGGCGGCGCCACCTGCGAGAACCAGGGAACCGAGGTGCGGCTCGGACTGGAATCGGTGCGGGCCATCGGCTCCGACCTGGCCGCCACCATCGCCGACCAACGCGACACCCACGGCCCGTACACCTCCGCCGGTGACCTCGCCGGACGCACCGGTCTGAGCGTCCGGCAGATGGAGGCCCTGGCCACCGCCGGCGCACTCGACTGTCTCGGTACCGGTGGGCGGCGGGCGGCACTGTGGTCGGCGGCCACCGCGGCCCGTGAGAAGCCCGGCATGCTGCCCGGTCTCAGTCAGGTCGACGCCCCTGCTCTACCCGGGATGAGCGTCCTCGAACTCACCTCCGCCGACCTCACCGCCACCGGCATCAGCCCCGAGGAGTACCCGACCATCCACGCCCGCCCCTGGCTCGACTCCCAAGGCGTGTGCACCACCGCCGGCCTCGCGCACGTCCCCGACGGCAGTCGTGTCCAGGTGGCCGGGGCCGTCACCCACCGGCAACGGCCCGCCACCGCAGAGGGGGTGACCTTCCTCAGCCTCGAGGACGAGACCGGCATGACCAACATCGTGTGCTCGGTCGGGCTCTGGGCGCGCTACCGGCCCGTCGTCTCCTCGGCCCCGGCGCTCATCATCCGCGGCACCGTCGAGAACCGTTCCGGAGCGGTCAGCGTGGTGGCCGACAAGGTCGAACGGCTCCATCTCGGGCTGGCGATCGGGCGCAGCCGGGACTTCAGGTGACGGGGCAAGAGCGGCGCGGGGTCAGGCGTGGCGCGGGGTCAGGCGTGGCGGGGCGCCGCCGATCGCGCGCACGCTGGCGACCGCACACAGCAGCCAGATGGCGATCAGTACCGCCACCGTCAGCAGGCTCGCCCACTGCCAGCCCAGGAAGTACGAGCCCAGCCCGCACGTCGACAACGGATAGGCCATCGCCCACCAACCGGTATTGAACGGCATCCGCGCCACGAACCCGCGGATCGTCACGAACACCGCATATGCGCCCAGGCCCGCACCCGCGACCAGCACCACCGCGCTGTACACGCGGGCGAGGCCGGACAGTGACGGGCCCGACAACACCTGCGCCGCAGCCGCCGATTGGCCGATGATCCCCAGCGGAATCCACGTGGTGGTCGACAGTGCCACCGGCACGGGAGTGCGGAACCAGGCGTGGTGGTAGGCCAACACGATCACCGCGACGCCCAGAACCAGTGCCACCGCGAAGCAGACCACACAGGCGCCGACCAGGATCGACCGGATCGCCTCGGACTTGACCTGCTTTGCGATCACCCCGCCGGCGGTCGCCGAGACCATCGGCGGCACCATCGGCAACGCCCAGGTGGGGAGCGGATGGGCAGGGCGTCTCGAGATCAGCCACACCGCGAAACCCAACGCCGTGGCCAGACCGAGCACCGTGCCGGCGCCCCAGAGCGCGGCATCCACCCCGAACGCGACGGACGCCAGAGACGGAACCCGGGTCTCGGTCACGACGAACGTCGCCGACCCCACCGCCAACAGGCCCATCGAGACCATGCCCCACAGCGGCACCATCGTGGCGTCCCGAACCGACCGTGACCACTCTTGCGGATCGCGGGCGATCGAGCGGGCGAACCCCGAGCCCAGGCCGATGAGCAACACCCAGCCGAGGACGAGCATCACGACGGCACCCGTCGCGAACCCCGGCACGGCGTCCGCGTGCAGCTGCAGCAGAGTCGACAGGCCGCCGGTGCCCATGACGGCCCCGAACCACGCGGGGCCGGGCCCGGGTACAGCGGTCCCCGGGGCTGACTGTCCTGCTCCGGGGGTCGAGGGCACCAGGACACTATGCCTGCATCGCGTTGTCGTCGGGAAACCGGGGGCGGTAGGCGGGATCCACGCGTGAGGACGCCTCGGTGGGGGAGAAACTCGTCGATGAGACAGTCGACGCCAGCGCGCCGGCGTAGGTTCACACGGCATGAGCGCCTCCACCGCTGACAGTGCCGCCGACCATGACGCCGCGAGTCATGGCGTGACCGCCGCCGAGCTCGATGAATTGCGTGCCCGACTGGGCTCTACCCAGCTACTCACCGACCCAGACGTGCTCGAGGGCTATCGCCAGGACTGGGCCAAGGCGCCCCACCCGGGCATGCCGCTGGCGGTCGTCCGAGCCCGCACCACCGAGGACGTCCGGGAGGTCATGCGCTGGGCCAGCACCCACGGCGTGCCCGTCGTTCCCCGGGGTGCCGGCTCGGGCCTGTCCGGCGGTGCGACGGCTGTAGAGGGCGGGATCGTGTTGTCGACGGAGCTGATGCGGGCGATCGAGGTGGATCCCGTCACCCGTACCGCCACAGTGCAGCCGGGCCTGTACAACGCCGAGGTCAAGGCGGCCGTCGCCGAACACGGCCTGTGGTACCCGCCGGACCCGTCGTCGTACGAGATCTGCTCGATCGGCGGCAACATCGCCACCAACGCCGGCGGCCTGTGTTGCGTGAAGTACGGCGTGACCACCGACTACGTGCTGGGAATGACCGTCGTCCTGGCCGACGGCACCGCGGTCCGTCTCGGCGGCGCGCGCCTCAAGGACACCGCCGGACTCAGCCTGACCAAGCTGTTCGTCGGTAGCGAGGGCACGCTCGGGATCGTCACCGAGATCATCGTGCGACTCCTCCCGGAGCAGCCGCCGCGCTCCACCGTCGTGGGGATCTTCCCCGACGTGGTGGCGTGCAGTGAGGCGGTGCTGGCGATCACCAGCCGCATCCGCCCGGCGATGCTCGAGTTCATGGACAACGTCTCGATCCGCGCCGTCGAGGCCGACCTGCGGATGGGGCTCGACACCTCGGCCGGGGCGATGCTGCTCGCGCAGTCCGACCTCACCGGCGCCGACCGTGCGGCCGAGACCGAGCTCATCTCCGAGGCGTTCCGCGCGAACGGCGCAACCGAGGTGTTCGCCACCGACGACCCGGATGAGGGCGAACAGTTCACCGTCGCCCGCCGCGCCGCGTTCACCAGCCTGGGCAAGGTCGGCTCGCTGCTGCTCGAGGACGTCGGCGTGCCGCTGCCTGCGCTTCCGCAGCTCGTCGCCGGAATCGAGGAGATCTCCGCCCGCCGCGACATCCCGATCGCGCTGGTCGCCCACGCCGGTGACGGCAACACCCACCCGATCATCGTTCTGGAGGACGACGACCCCGACCGGGCCGCCCGCGCCCAGCTGGCGTTCGGCGAGGTCATGGACCTGGCGATCGGCATGGGCGGAACCATCACCGGTGAGCACGGCGTCGGCCGGCTCAAGGCCCCGTGGCTGCCCGTCCAGCTCGGCGAGGACGTCATGGACCTGAGTCGGCGCATCAAGACCGCACTCGACCCGCAGGGCATCCTCAACCCGGGCGTGATGTTCTAACCGAGACCGCCCCCGAGCCGCAGTGCCGCAGTGCCGCAGGGCCGACTGGCCGACGGACGGGGCCGAAAGCCGAGTTGCAAGACATGCACACGAAGCTGCAAGACCGCAGGTGCGATTAGAGGAGCAGAGAACGCGCCAGAAGTCTTGCGACCGGGATGGGACGTCTTGCAACCGGGTGGCGTGGGGCCGGGCTGCAGGGCCGGGCTGCAGGGCCGGGCAATGCTGGGCCAGGCCGGGCGGCGTCGTGCGAATGGCGGGAGAACCGCCGACCGCAGCAGAGGCCCTAAGACGCAACGGCCACACTGACACGAGCGGCCCTCGCACCGCCGGGCCCGGATCTCAGGTGCGAACCGGGGGATCTCCCCGATGTGCCCGACGACCCCGCCGGGCGACGATACCGACCATGGCCATTGATCGACTCCACCTGCTGCTGTACCGGGCGCTGCTGCTGACGACCGCCGTCGTCGCGGCGATCCTGGGCATCGCCGCCGGACTCGAGGCGCCCACCATCACGCCCGAGTTCCAGCTGACCGGCTACTGGCGGGCGTACGGCCTGCTCGTCTTCGCCGCCCTGTCCGCCTATCTCGGTGCCACCCCGCCCGGCGCCGCCGTGCTGTGGCTCGTGGTGATCTTCCACAAGGCGTCCATGACGATGACCGCCGTGCTCCTGCTGCGCCACGACGTCACGGGCGCGCCCGCGGCTGCTCTGATCGACGGAGTGATGGTGCTCGCCACGCTGGTGGCGCTCGGCCTGCGGGCCCCGGCCGCACGGGCACGCCGAGAAGCGCGGGAGGGTCGGGCCGCGCGGGAGAGTCGGGCCGCACGGGAGGGCTCGCCGGCGTCGGCCGTCCGGACCGACCGCTCGGCGACGGGCACCCCGGCCGCCCGGGCCCGGCCCGCACTCGCCCATCGCGCCGCCTGAGTGACCGCGGGCCGAACGGGTGGACGGGGTGATGTCGTCGTCGTTGTCGTCGCGCCCCCGTAGGACTCGTGCGCGGCGGGGCTCAGGCCTCGTCGAGGCGCACCCGCACCGCCGCCGCGACGGGCGTGCCGACCTGCACCGGCTCGCCGCCAAGTGACACGGTGATGATCCCCAGCTCCACCTGGCGGGAGACCACGCGCACCGGCGAGTCGGGACGCAGGCCGATGTCGGCGAGGTGGCGCAGCACGGCGTTGTCGCGGTCGGAGACCCGCGTCACGACACCCGTAGAGCCTTCGCCGACGCTATCGAGGGGCGTGTCGCCGAGGGGATCGACGCGACCGTCGCGCGTGGGGATGGGATCGCCGTGCGGGTCCCGCCGCGGGTGGTCGAGGAAGGCGTCGAGGGCGTCGACGAACCGGTCGGAGACCACGTGTTCGAGCGCGTCCGCCTCGGCGTGCACCGCGTCCCACGGGTAGTCCAGGCAGCGCGCCAGGAACGTCTCGATGATCCGGTGGCGCCGCACCATCGCCACCGCCAGCCAGCGGCCGGTCTCCGTCAACTCGACAGGCGCATAGGGGCGGTGCTCGGCCAGGCCCAGTGCCACGAGCTTGCGCACGCCCTCACTCACCGACGACGGCGACGCCCCCAGCCGTTCGGCCATCGCTCCCGAGGTCACGGGCTCGCCCCCGGCACCCAGCGCGTGGGCGGCCATGAGATAGGCCTGGATGGTGGGGGTGAGATCCGCCAGGCGCAAAGGCTGGTCGTCGTTCATGCCGCCATCATCCCCGATCGCCGTGCGCGTGCGCCCGCCAGTGCCCGTGGCACCACTCCGCGCCGGGGCGCGAACAACTGCGTGACGAGGAAGATGATCGCCTGGGTGAGGACGACGACGGGCCCGGGCGGGAGGTCGGCGTAGTAGCCGAAGTACAGGCCGGTCACGCCCCCGACAAGGGCGACGACGACGGCGAGGATCATCGTCCCCCGCATGGTGTCGGCCACGAGCTGGGCGGTCGCGCCGGGGATGATCAGGGTCGCCACGACCAGGATCACGCCCACCGACTGGACCCCCGCGACGGTCGCGGTGGCGAGCGTCGCCAACAGGAGTGCGGTGAGGGCGCGGGTGCGCAGGCCCAGGGCGTGGGCCTGGAGCCGGTCGAAGGCCACCATGACGAGGTCGCGACGGAAGGCCAGCAGCACGATCACCGTGAACGCCGACACCGCCAGCACCTGGATGAGGTCGGAGTCGCGGACGCCCAGCACGCTGCCGAACAGGATCGAGTGCAGGTCCTGCTGGCTGGGGAAGCGGGCGACGAGCACCAGGCCGAGCGAGAACAGGGCGGTGAACACGATGCCCATCGCGGCGTCCTCGCGGACGGTGCCGGCCTCGCGGACCCCGCCGATAAGCGCGACCGCCACGAGCGCCGCGAGAAGCGCGCCGACGGCGAACGGGATCCCGGTCATCGCCGCGATCACCACGCCCGGCAACACGGCGTGCGAGACCGCATCACCCATCAGTGACCAGCCCATGTGGACCAGCCAGCAGCTCAGCAGCGCGCCGGCGACCCCGGAGGCCGCCACCACGAGCAGGGCGCGGCGCATGAACTCGTACGACATCGGCTCGAGAAGGAGATCGATCACGGTAGGGCCTCCTCGGCGGTGTGGTCGGCTGCGGTGGCCGCCGCGGGTGGGCGCGCGCCGAGCAGTGTCGACAGGATCTGGGGGGTAGTAGTCTCGGTGACCGGGCCGTGCGCCACGAGCCGCCCGTTGAGCAGCGCGACCGAGTCGGCCAGTCGCTCGACCGTGCCGAGGTGGTGGGTGGAGATCAGGGCGGTGCGGCCGGCGGCCGTGAGCTCACGCAGAACGTCGATGTAGACCTCCTCGCTGCCGGCGTCCATGCCGTTGAACGGCTCGTCCAGCAGCAGCAGGTCGGCCTCCTGGGCCAGGCAGCGGGCCAGGAGGACGCGGCGCCGCTGGCCGCCCGAGAGTTCGCCGATGCGCCGCGAGGCCACCCTGGTCAGCCCCACGCGGCCGAGCGCCTCGGCCACCGCGTCCCGGTCCTCGGCGGACGGTCGGCGCCACGCCCCGGTGAACCTGCGCCGGCCCTGCATGACCACCTCGGCAGCGGTGATGGGGAAGCCCTCGTCGAGCGCGTCCTTCTGGGGGACCGTCGACACCCTGCCGCTGCGCAACGCCTTCCGCACCGGCTGCCCGAGTATGCGTACGGCCCCGGCGGTCGGGGTGACCAGGCCGAGCAGGGTCTGCAGCAGGGTCGACTTGCCGGATCCGTTGGGGCCGAGCAGCACGGTGATCTCGCCGGACGGCACGGTCAGTGAGACGGAGTCGAGTGCGCGCACCTGGCCGCGGTCCACGGTGAGGCCGGTGACCACCGCAGCGGGCGGCCCGGTGTGCGGTGAGTAGGGCAGTGGCTGCACGGTCATGCGGTCAGCTCCCGGGTGATGGTGTGGAGGTCGTGGTCGAGCAGGTCGAGATAGGTGGGCACGGGGCCGGTCTCGGCGGACAGTGAGTCGACGTACAGCAGGCCCGCCACACGGCTGCCGCTCTCGGACGCGACCTGCTCCATGGCGTCGCCGGAGACGGTCGACTCGCAGAACAGGGCGGGCACCTCGCGCTCACGGACCTCGTCGATGAGCGCGGTGACCTGCCGCGGCAGCCCCTGGTTCTCGCTGTTGACCGGCCAGAGGTACAGCTCCTCGAGCCCCAGGTCGCGCGCGAGGTAGGAGAAGGCGCCCTCGCAGGTCACGAGCACGCGCCGCTCGGGCGGGATGGTCGCGACGGCGTCCCGCGCCCGTTCGGCGAGTGCCTCGAGTTCGGCGGTGTAGGCGTCGGCGCGGGCGGTGTACCCGGCGGCGCCGGCGGGATCGATCTCCCCGAGAGCGTCGGCGATCACGCGGATGTACGCGGCCCCGTCGGTGGGGGACATCCAGGCGTGCGGGTTGGGGTGGCCGACCGAGTTGCCCGACCTGACGGGCTCGGGGGCGATGCCGTCGGTCGTCACGACGTGCCGGGCGCCCGTGCCGTCGATGAACCGCAGTAGCCAGTCGTCCAGGCCGAGGCCGTTGCTGATCACCAGGTCCGCGCCCTCGACGCGCCGGAGGTCGCCGGCGGTGGGCTCGTAGTAATGCACGTCGGCGCCGGGGGTGGTGACCGACTCGACCTGTACGCGGTCACCGCCGACGACGCGCGCCATGTCGGCGAGGATCGTGAAGGTGGTGGCCACGACCAGTCGGTCGTCGGTGTCGACGAACTCGGCGCGGTCGTCGATGTCCCCGCCGGGCGTGGTCGGAACCGCACACCCGGCCGTCAGCGACAGGGCCAGCGGAAGCGCCAGGGCCGCCGCGGCGATGCGCCGGGGGAGGGCGGGTGCCGCCGCGCAGGCCGCACGGATCCTGGCAACGACGACCGCGACGACGACGACGGCGTCACCGGCGACTCGGCCACCCGGGTGGTTACGGGTGCCGGCCGTGCGAGATTTCGGCATACCGAAACTCTAAATCATGGGGACTGGAAACTCACATCGCCCTGATAGTCGAACTGGCGCCACGCCTCGTAGACGGCCACCGCGGCGGCGTTGGACAGGTTCATCGAGCGGCGGCCCGGCAACATGGGTATGCGAACTCTCGCGGTGACCCTGTCGTCGTCGAGCACCTCCCGGGCGAGCCCTGTGGGCTCCGGTCCGAACAGCAGGACATCGCCCGGTTCGAACCTCACGTCCGGTAGCGACATGTCGGCGCGCGCGGTGAACGCGACGACCCGCGCCGGCAGCAGGCGCTCGTACGCGGCCTCGAGGTTCTCGTGGACCTCGACATGGGCGAGGTCGTGATAGTCCAGCCCCGCCCGACGCAGATGCTTCTCGGACAGGTCGAAACCCAACGGGCCGGCCAGATGCAGCTCGCAGCCCGCGCCCGCGGCCATCCGGATCGCATTGCCGGTGTTGGGCGGGATGCAGGGTCGGTCGAACAACACTCGTACAGCCGCTCCGGTCATGTCCGGCATTCTCGCAGTGCCGTGCCTGCGCGCCCGCCGTGGAGTGGGATACTGGCAGCCGTGACCGCGATCAAGCTGGACGGCAAGCTCACCCGCGACGAGATCGTCGCCGACCTCACCACGCGCGTGGACGCGCTCCGGGACCAGGGAATCACCCCCGGGCTCGGCACCGTGCTCGTCGGCGACGACCCGGGCAGCCAGTCCTACGTCAAAATGAAGCACCGCGACTGCGAGCAGGTCGGCATCGCCTCCATCAGGCGCGATCTGCCGGCCGAGACCACGCAGGCCGAGCTCGAGGCCGTGATCGACGAGCTCAATGCCGACCCCGCGTGTACCGGGTACATCGTGCAACTGCCGCTGCCGAAGCACCTGGACGAGAACGCGATCCTCGAGCGCATCGACCCGGCCAAGGACGCCGACGGGCTCCACCCGGTCAACCTCGGCAAGCTCGTGCTGGGCGAGCCCGCCCCGCTGCCGTGCACCCCGAACGGGTGTATCCGGCTGCTGCGTCGCTTCGGCGTGGAGCTGAACGGCGCGCACGTCGTGGTGATCGGCCGCGGCGTCACGGTCGGGAGGCCGATCGGGCTGATGCTGACCCGTCGCAGCGAGAACTCGACGGTCACGCTGTGCCACACCGGCACCCGCGACCTGGCCGCCGAGACCCGCCGTGCCGACGTGATCGTGGCCGCCGCGGGCGTGCCGCACATGCTCACCCCGGACATGGTCTCCCCCGGCGCCGCCGTGCTCGACGTGGGCGTGTCCCGCCTCGACGGCAAGCTCGCCGGCGACGTGCACCCCGACGTGTGGGAGGTGGCCGGCGCGATCTCGCCCAACCCCGGCGGCGTAGGACCGCTGACCCGGGCGTTCCTGCTGAGCAACGTGGTCGAGCGCTGCGAGCGGCTGGCCGCCGAGGCGTGAGGCCCGAATGACCCATCCCGCCCCCGACCGGCAACGGCCCCAGCGTGCCGATGCCGGCCCGTCGCGGACGCGGCCCGCCCGGCTGACGTGGGCGCAGGTACGGTCGCAGTGGCCGCTCGCGCTGGTGCTCATCGGTGTGGCGGTGGCACTCGGATTCGTGATTCTCGAGCGGTGGCGACGCGGCGCGTTCGTGCTGGGCATCGTGGCACTGGCGGCGGCGGCACTGCGGCTGGGCCTCTCGGATGAGCGGGCCCGGCTGCTCGGGGTGCGCTCCAAGCGTTTCGACGCGGCGTTCTACCTCGGCATCGGGGCGGTCATCCTGTGGCTGGCCACCTCGGTCGACTCCCTCGGCACCGGCTGACCCCGGCCTCTCGATCCCTTCATACTTTGCCTATCAAGCCCGCCGCCACCCATCGGATATCGCGC